>JALYZL010000222.1 GCA_030948875.1 Actinomycetota bacterium | reverse complement strand
GGTGAACGCCGAGCTGCTCAGTGATCTCGGTGAGGGTGAGCATCCCGGCGGCGTGGAGTCGGGCTTGGTGGCTACCGAGCTTGTGGCTCTTGCCGAGGCATTTCACGATATGGCCGGTGAACGGGCTGCCGTCGAACGAGCGAAGGTCCTGAGCGTTGAGGATCTCGGCGATCTCGCCTTCGGTGTGATCGTCGAGCAGCTGGTCGATCTGAGTGATCACCGCGGCCGGGGTTTTGCGCAGCTCCCCGATGAGGGTCGGGAGCGGCAGCGCGAGGCTGGTCGTCTGCCCGCCACGGAAGCGGACGTGGAGGTGGATCCGGTCGGTTCGGTTCAGGGTCACGTCTTCGATCAGCAGCCGGGCGATCCGTTTGCGCTCACGGGCGGGGGTCGCTGGGTCTGACCACAGCTTCGGGAAGTCAGCGGCGAGCTGCCGGATCCGGGTCTTGTGTTGCTCGGTCAGCTGGGCGTGCGCGGCGGCGGTGTCGCGGTCGTAGTCGTCCTGCGCGGTCTGAAGCTTGCGGAGCTTGTCGTTCCAGTCGGCCTCCAAGCTGTCGGCGACGAGGCGGTTATCGGGGTCCACAGCGAGGTAGCGGCGGCGCGCGAGTTCGGCGTGATGGCGCGCACGCTCCACATGACTTCGGCGGAGCTGGTCGGCTTCCTCGGCGCGCTGCTCGAGCTCGGCTTGGACGGTCAGCGCGACCTCCAAGGCGAGCGGTGTGACGGTGTCGAGCAGCAGCTGGCTGATCGTCTCATCGATCCGTCGGCCCGGGATCGTCTGACACTGCGGGGTGTGTTGCTGAATGTTCTCGCGGATGCATCGGTAGTCGGGGACGAGCACGCCCCGGCGTTGGTGGTAGTGGACGCTCATCCGGTTCCCGCAGCGGCCGCAGACCACGAGGCCTTGCAGCAGTGCGGGTCCTTCGCGGGCCGGGCCGCCGGCGCGGTCCTGACCGTGCGCGCGGGCGTTATCGGCGAGCGTTCGCAGGTTCTGCTCGAACTGCTCCCAGGTGAGATAGCCCGGGTGCGTGTCAGGGATCAATGCCGTCCACTGTTCGCGCGGCAGCCGGTGCGAGGTCATCTTCCCGTCCGGGGTCTTGCGGTTCTTGCGGCGGCCATACGCGAACGCGCCCGCGTACCTGGGGTTGTGGAGCGTCCGCAGCACCCGCCAGTGTGAAGGCTCGGTCCATGCGAGTTCGCCGTTGCGATGGCCTTGGCGGATCCGGGTCGGGAACAGCAGCCCCTCGCGCGTGAACTCGTAGACGACCGCGCGCGCGGACCCCGTCCGCGCAAACGTCTGAAACACGTGCCGCAGCGCATACTGAACGCCGGTATCGGGATCGAGCACCACCTTCCCCGTGGGGTCATAGACCAGGCCGACGGGGAGCGGCATCTGCAGCTCCCCGCGGCGGGCTTTGGAGAGGATTCCGCCCTGCAACCGGGCGCGGATGAAGTGCAGCTCCGCTTCTGACATCGTGCCTTTGAGGCCGAGCAGGAGGCGGTCGTTGAAGTCGGCGGGGTCATAGAGCCCGTCCTCGTCGCAGATCAGCGTGCCCGATAGCCCGCAGATCTCCAGCAGGCGGTGCCAGTCGGCGTTGTTCCGGGCGAGGCGGGAGACCTCGAGGCCGAGCACGACCCCAGCCTTCCCGAGGCCGACCTCGGCCACGAGCCGCTGGAACCCCTCACGATCTGCCGCCGAGGCGCCGGACTGCCCCTGATCGGTGTCGATCACAACGATCTGGTCGACCGGCCAGCCCAGCTGGATCGCGCGTCGACGCAGCGCGTACTGCCGCTGCGTCGACTCGGTGTTGTGCATCACCTGCCGCAGCGTCGACTGACGCACATACAAGAACGCGGTTCGCTCAAGGTGCCTCGCGGTGACCTTCGAGGCCGCGTTGGATACCAGGGTGCCGCTCATCGATGTGTCTCCTCTCAGATCAGTCGTTGTTGGTCACGCCGCTGCCGCGCACGCAAGTGCCATGCTCGCCAGCACGCTGACGATCTCCCGCTCGACCACCGGCGCGCCGCTTGGCGCACTGGGCGACACCGAGACGGGCGGCCCGGGCGTCGTGCTGTGCCACGCGCGCGTCCACGCGGTGACACCGCGGTGCTGCAACAGCGCGAGCCCGAGCCGCGAGACGCCCGGCGCGCCGGCGAGCGCCTGGCCGCGCAGCTGCTCATAACGATCGACATCGCCGCGCTCCCGGGTGGCGTCATCGATCCCCCTCCTCTCGTGGATGATCAGCACGCGCGAGCGCCCGCTCGATCGAGCGCCGGTGCACCCGCACCCCGAACCGCTCGCTGATCAACTCGACAAGATCCGCCGAGCGCAACCCCGGATCGGCCGCGAGGCGCTCCCGGGCGAACGTGAGGACCTCGTCGGTCAGCTTGTGCGCGCGTCGCGGCCCCGGGCGTGCCGGCACCAGCCCGGCCAGGCCGCCGGCGTCCAACGCGGCAGCCGCCTCATAGAACGACGGGCGCGAGAACCCGAACTCCTGCGCAGAGCGGGTGACCACCTCGCCGTCGACCCGCACCCGGCGGACCATCTCGTACTTCACCTGCACCAGATCCCGCGGGTCAAGGAACTCCGAGCCGGCGAACCGCTCATCGCTCACCGCCTCCGGCCGCGGGTTCAAGCTCCGCTCCGCCCGCAACGCCGCCACCTTCGGATCCTCGCCCTCACGAGCCATCACCAACCTCCCTCTAATAGTGTCAGGATAATTATGCCGTCACCATCGGACGGAATGACTGCAGAGACCGACGAAAGGCCCATGCCGCCGAGATATCACGACGCTATTTCACGCCAGACACGAAGAGATCCACCAGCTAGCGGCATAATTGCCCTTACGCTTGCGGCAGAATTCGCCTTACACCGCTTCGCCACGGCCCTGGCGGCCGAGGCCATCCAGCAGCTCGCCGAGCACGAGCAGATCCTCGACCCGAAGCGCGCTGCGTCCGCCCGCCCGGGCGACGAACGGATCCGGCGCCGCAGCGTCCGTCCACCCAGTCGGCAACGACCGCTGAGCTCCGCCCTCGTCGAAGAAGAACACGCGATCCTCGCCCCACGCCTGCCGGATCCCGACCAACACGAACTCTCGCCCCACCCACGGATGGAACGGATGCGTCACACGAACTAGCTGCTCACCGCTCGCACTGAGTGCAGTTGACGGCGCTCGCCAACGCGCTCTCGGAATCGTTCGTTGATTCCTACAAGACCGAGCTGATCGCCGACCGCGTGTGGCGCACCAAAGCCCAGCTCGAGCTCCGAACCGTCGAGTACGTCAGCTGGTTCAACCACGACCGGCTGCACGAGTCCCTCGGTGACATCCCCCCGGTCGAGTTCGAAGCCCTCCCCGCCCCCGGAGAGCCGATTTCGCTCGACGGATCGTTCGCGGGCGTCTCGCCGAGGGCCGCAGGCGGCCTTAGGACACGTCACGTTTTGCTCGGCGGCGTCAATCTCGTTGCTCGACCGCTCGATCTCTCCGAGAACACCTCCGGTGCTCGAAGGGGGTCCGCTCAGGCCGCGACAGCAGCAGGTCGACGATGAAAGGCTGGCCTGTGGCCTCTCTGACGAGTAGCTTGAGATCACTCGCTGAAACAGAAAGAAGGAAACCTACAAACCACGTCTCCGTGGAACCCGGTCCGGCTCATATTACGCAATATCGATACCCTCGTCCTCGCGGCCTCTCATTCTAACCGGGCCGCGCGATTCAAGCTAACGAACAACGGCGCCGCTCGGCCCACGCGCGGATGCGGAGTTCGGCGTACTATTCGACCGCAAATGGCGACCTACCCTACCCACCCGTCGCGGGGCCAGCAGTGATG
>JALYZL010000203.1 GCA_030948875.1 Actinomycetota bacterium | reverse complement strand
TGGCGAGCGCCGACGACGCGGTACGGCCGGTTGGGGTAGATGCCTCGATACCAGTCGAGGTACTGCGCTCCGAGCAGCGCTGCTTCGGGCCGTCCGAGGTCCCGGAAGCGGCCGATCAAGGTCATTGCATTGCCGCTGATGACGACCTCGCGAAAGAAGTTGTTCGCGGAGAGGAATGCGAGGTGGCCGCCAAGCGCTCGGTACTGCTGAGTAATGTCGAACATGTGGCTGGTGACGTACTCGCCGTGACTCTCGAACACCACCATCCGGTACAGGTGACGGAGCTGGGTCCCGGTGGCAATTCGGCCCAGATCATCGTCGGCAAGAACGTCAACGCGCATGTCGCTCCGCGCAAGCCACTGGAAGAAGCCTCGGTCGTACTGGCCGAAGTTGTACGGAACGCCGCCGTCGAGGAACGGTCGGGTAAGGTCGACCGTTTTGACGCAGCTGCACGCGTACCAGGTATCTCCTCCGCGGCGATTGTAGGCCTGCCAGGTGTAGGTCGGGACGATGACCGCGACCGACGCCCGGCCGAGGTGCGCGGGGCGGACGACGACCGGAGCCACGACCTGCCCGCGAGCGCTTCTGACCCGGACGAAGTAGACCCCGCTGGCCCACGAACCGATCCGTACCGCGAGCGTACCGGCTCCTGGGTGCCACGCCACGGTCCGCGCAGGTCCCACGGCCGGGTCGTTGCCGATCGGCGTGGACGGGTCATGAGACTTCGAAAACGCAGCGATCGGCTGCACGGTGAGTCGGGTCGCGTCCGCCACCACCCGCAGCTCGGCAACCTGCCCGGGCGAGTAGCTGGGCTGGTCGAACAGCGCGGTCATCTCCAGCGCTTGCGCGGGCAATGCCGTGCGCTCGACGGCGCGCGCTCCCGCCGGGCCGCTGACGGGGGCTCCCCAGAGCAAGACGGCGATCCCAAGCAACACCCCGACGGCGTGCCCATGTCGAGCAGTCATGATCCAGGCGTCCTGAGTGGCTTGATCCGGCGTCCCGCGGCGGAGTCCTCGATCAACGTCTCAAGCCGCCGGCGACGAGTCTCCGCCCGCTTCGCGCTCGTGACCCAATGGGTCGCGGCGCGACGATACCAGGGAGCCTGGTGCTGGAAGTAATCCCACGCGGTCGCATCGGCGCGGAATGATTTCTCGTCGTCTGGATCGAGCGTTGCGTCCTTGCGCTGCTCGTATGAGTAGACCGCAGAGCGATCGTCTCCCCGTCGCTCGAATGCGGCAAGACCAGGCGTTCGCATAAGGCCTTCGTCGATCAGCTCCTGAGCGCGTTTGATGTTGACTGCGCTCCAGATGCTACGAGCCCTACGCGGAGTGAAACGGATCGTGTACCCATCCTCGTCGATGCGCCGCCGCACCCCGTCGATCCAGCCGAAGCACAACGCCTGATCGACGGCCTCGGCCCACGTCATGCTCGCGCGGCCCGATCCCTTCTTGTAGAAGCCGACAGCTAGCTCATCTATGTCCGCGTGATGCGCTTCCAGCCAAGCACGAAAATCGGCGGACGTCGCGAAGAATGTCGGTTCCATCGAAGCGCATCTCAGCAGATTGTCACCGCGCTTCCTGCTCCCGGCCGCCCCTCAGACGGTCGCGTTGGCGGTCGCAGCATTGAGCGGACGAGGACGACGGTCGCCCGCTGGGCGACCAAGGCCGCCTCCATCGTCGCTACCCGGGCGGGCGCTCACGATGCTCGCCGCCACCGCCACGCACGTCCGGCGCGGTAAGCTGGCCAACGTGCCCGCGAACGCCATCCTGCTCGCAAGCGCCGTATTCATCGCCATCGAACGCTTCGGACCACACGCCCGCTAGAGATGCTTGCGCCGAGCAACTGGCGGCGTGAAAGAATCGCGTCGCGATGACCGCGTTCGCCGTCGCCAGGCCTGACCTCCATGCGTTCTACGGAGCGTTTAGTCCGGTGTGCTTCACCCTGCTCGGTCTGTGGCTGATCGTGGTCCAGACGCGGCACAGCGAATGGAGGCACAGCGCCGTTCACCGAAGTCGCGCGTACACGCTTTCGCTCAATTTCGCGCTCCCGGGCATGATGGCTCTTCTCTCGCTCATTGACCCGGCGAACTCAGCGCTTTGGAGAGCCTCGTTTGCGTGCGTCGCGTTTGCGGGAGTCCTGGCCCTCCTATGGATGGCGCTTCTGGGCCCCGGCCGGGGAAAGCATCCCCCGGTGTCGGTGTTCACGACTTACCTCGCCACCCTGCTCTACCTCGTGATCGGGCTCTTGGCCGTCGCTCCGCATCTGGTGAAGGATGTCGGAGTCCATCTCCGCCCACTCGAATGCGAGGCGATCCTGCTGTCGACGTTGGTGTTTATCGCCGTCAACGTGGCTTGGCTGCTGCTATTTGATGACGTGAAGGTCAAGGAGTAACGAGCCGCGGTCGAGGACGGAGGTCCGTGAGCACCGCCACGCCAGGGTGATCGCGATCGAACCCAGCGACGCGATGGCGGCGCAGCGACCACCTGAGCTCGCACCAGCGATCCGCGCCAGCGTGGGCGCGCTTCGTTACGCGACGGCAGCGTGGACGCCGCGATGGCCGTACTGACGATCCACCACTGGCTGGGACGAGGCTCAGGAGCAGGGCGTGCGGGAGATCCGCCGCGTCGCCCGCGACGCCGTCGTGATCCTCACCTACGACGCGGATGTCAGCGGCCAGATGTGGCTCATGTCTGACTACCTTCCCGAGGTGGCTCAACTTGATCTAGCCGCGCAATGGGGTCCGGGCGCTGAACAGGGCCATCGATCCGACGGTGTCCACGTCGTATGAGGTGAACGTGCGGGCGAGTGCTGCGGTGAGATCTTCGAGGCTGTCGTCGAGGTTTGACATGACTCCGCGGCGGTTTGTCGCTGAGAGGGTGCGTTTGGCAAGCCGTGTGTGGTCGACGCCTTTGCCGAGTAGCGTTGTTCCGAGCACGACGCCGCCGGGGGTGAGTACCGCGCGGGCGTGCTCGAAGACGATCGCTTTATCGGCGAGTGTTCCGGGAAGACAGTGGAGTAGGTTGCACATACCTACTGACTCAAATGAGCCGGTCGGCAGCCCCCAAGGTTTGAGTACATTGGCCTGGTGGGTGTGGGGTGTGTAGCGCTTCAGGCGGGTCGCTGCGGCGTGGAGCGAGTTGGGGTTCATGTCCATGAGGGTGATCGCCGGATCCGGTGCCGGGAACTTGCATCGGTCGAGTAAGAGGCCGGTCCCGACCCCGATGTCCAGGTGCCGCGTCGAGACGTGCGCGTTGTACAGATCGATGAAATTGGTTTTCCGGCAGCGCCAGATGACCGGACAGTTGAAGCCAAAGATGATCGCGTCGTAGGCCTGAAGTGCGCGTCGCGTGTACACCGCCTGGCCGGCATAGGCAGCGTCGTCGGGGTCCAGCGTCATATCGGGCGACACCGGCGGCTGGCCTGCGCGAGGACGTAGCGGACGGCTGGCACATGCACGGGCTCGACTCCGGCCCACACGGCCTGGGCAATGTGGTTGTCCTTCTGCACGAAGGTGGCGCAGAGGAGCGCGCTGCGCTGGCGCTTGAACAGCAGTTCCGCCGCCATACCGATGCGTGAATCGGCGCCGAGGAGCACGAACTCCCGGGTGCTCCGTCGTATCGCCCAGCCAAGCACGAATCGCTCAGAGGGCTCGCTGCCGAGCTTCAGCCCGATTGCCGCCCACCCCGACTGAAGCGTGCACCGCACGCCAATCGGTGCGTCCTCCAAGACCGCTCGGGACCACTGCTCGGCCGTGAGCTCCCGCGGCGGGCCGACGTCGACGAGGAAGGTGTCCTCATAATCGATATGGGAGAGCGTGCTTAGCGCTCGGGCGGACGGCGACACGGCGACCTGGCGCACCCGACCCGGCCTCTCCACTTCGGGGGTGATCCGCGCCTCCGCCATCTTCGTTCAAATCATATACCGTAAAGTTCAACAAAGGAACTTCTAGTTTCGATGCCGGAACATCGCTACCAGCAGTACTGCGGCGCGGCCCGCGCGCTCGACGTCGTCGGCGATCGGTGGACATTGCTGATCGTCCGCGAACTTATGGTCGGACAGCGGCGGTTCACCGATCTGATCGATGGCCTGCCGGGTATCAGCCGCAATCTCCTCACCGAGCGACTACGGGCCCTCGAACGCGATGGAATCATCGCCCGCGAAGAGCTCCCGCCCCCAGCCGCGCGGCAGGTCTACGAACTGACCCAGGACGGCCGCGATCTCGCCGACGCGATGATCCCGCTTGCCGCCTGGGGCACCAGACGCCTCGGTACTCGCCAGCCCAGCGAGAGCTTTCGCACCCACTGGGCGGCACTGGCGATGGCGATCTTCGCCGACCAGGAAGCCGCCAAGGCGGTCAGCGAGACCTACCAGTATCTCGTCGGGCGCACCGCCTTTTACTTCAACGTCGACGGTAGCTCGGTCCAGCTCCATCACGGCCGGGCTGAGAACCCCGCCGTCACCCTGACCACCGACGAGGAGACATGGGCAGATATCGCCTCAGGCAAGACCCCTGCCTCCTCAACCGCCGCTGCGGGCAAGCTCACGCTGGCTGGCGATCCACGGGCGGTGAGGCGACTCGCGAAGATCTTCTCGCGTAGCCGCCTGCTTGCCCAAGCCGAAGCGATCATCAAGGCCGCGTCGCAGCGAGGCTAAATGCGAGAAGCGAGTCGTAGCCACGCCCGGGTTGCCCGGGACGTGGCTCACGACCTCCACTTTTCTACTGCCCGACGAGGCTCACGACCGCGTCGGCGAGCCGGTTGGGATCGGTGGTGTTGCCGAACGACACCACGCGAACGTGGTCATTGACGGTGGAGACGTCCTGGTAGACCTTGAGCGCGCGGTCGTGCTCCTCGCCGTAGCCCATGACAGCGAGCACCACGCAGGCGCGCTTACCGAGCTTGCGCATCTCGTCCGCGAAGGCGTCGGTGTCACTCGCCTCTCCGTCGGTGATTACCAACGCGAGCATCTTGGGCCTGTCGAGCTGTGGAACGTCGCCGAACTCGTCCAGGTAGACCTCGTTGAGCGCGTTCCATCCCGGCGTGATCTCGGTGCCGTTGCCCCATCGGATCTGATCCCACTTCGCCCGCCAGTTATCGGACGAGAGGTCGCCAATCTTCTGCACGTTGTCCTTGGCGAACGTGACCGCCATGAGGCCGCCGGCGTCCTCCCCGGATTCCTTCTCCCTCTCGGCCTGGCTGTCCTCGGCGCCAAGCTTCTCGACGATGATGCCCATCGCCTCACCGAGGACATCCTTGCGCGCGATCTGACCGCCGTCCTCGTTGGGCCACGTCATCGAACCCGTGGTGTCAATTAGCACCATGGGCTCGATCTCCACGCCGGGTGCGGCAACGGGACTGATGTCACCGATGCCTGGCTCTATTTGTATGGTCATGTCATCCTCCAAGGGTTTCGTATTGCCACACAGATCGTCCGTCCTCAAGGTAATGAGACCCTCAACGTTGGGCCTGAAGTGACTCTGAACACAGACCCAGGCGGGATGGCATGATGTAGGGCGTGAGCGCGGGCAGAGTCTGGTTCATCACTGGCGCCTCGAGCGGCTTCGGCCGCGCGATCACCGATGCCGCCCTCGATCGCGGCGACCGCGTCGTGGCTGCGGCTCGGGACCTAAGTCGGATCGCCGATCTCGGCGATGCTGACCGCGCGTACGGTGTCGCTCTGGACGTGACCGACGGCGGCCAGCGCGAGTCCGCCGTCAACCAGGCGCTCGAGCGCTTCGGTCGGATCGACGTCCTGGTGAACAATGCCGGGCGCACGCAGGTCGGAGCGGTCGAGGAGACGACCGATGACGAGCTGCGCTCGCTCTTCGAGTTGCACTTCTTCGCTCCCGTCGCGCTCACCCGTTTGCTCCTTCCGCGCATGCGCGCCCAGGGCGAGGGCGCGATCGTGCAGATGTCGAGCGTCGGCGGTCAGATAACGGCCCCCGGCTTCGGTGCCTATTGCGCGACCAAGTTCGCGCTCGAGGGCCTCACGCAGGCACTCCACGACGAGGTAGCGTCGTTCGGGATCCGGACATTGATCGTCGAGCCCGGCGCGTTTCGTACCGGCTTGTTTCGACCCGGCGCCGCGTATCAATCGAACGCCATGCCTGAGTACGCCGAGTCGGTGGGGCCGACGCGCGAGTACGTCAACGGAAACGACGGGCTGCAACCGGGCGATCCCGCCAAGGCGGCACAAGCGATCCTCACTGCGCTCGAGGCGGACGAGCCGCCGCTCCGGCTCGTGCTCGGCGGAGATGCCGTCGACAACGTGCGCTCGCGCCTCGATCAGCTAACGGCCGAACTTCAAGCCTGGGAAGAGGTAGGACGCCGGACCGCGGTCGACGACGCCTGATCGCCGTCCGCAGCTGTCACATTCGAGCTGCCAAAACCGTCATAGGGTCGACAGCCTTACTAAGCCGACCACCGGAGGTAGCACAGTGCCCGCCCAAGCGAACGGTTCCCCCGCGCAGCTGATCTTCGACGTCTTTGAGTTCACCGTCGGCCTCGGCGTGTTCGTCATGGCCCTCTTCCCGCTCGCGGTCCCGGGCATCGTGATCGTCCTTGTCCCGCTCTTGGTCATCGCACTTGCCGGCGCGATTGTCTCGGCGGCAGTCGTCTTGCCTCTGGTGCTGCTGCAGCGGATTACACGTCGCGTCCGCGTGACGCTCCTCGACCGCAGAGTCAGGCCTCAGCTGCTTACGCCTGCGACCCTCTCCCGCTCGGCGAGGAAGTCCTCCCACGTCCGCTGACCCGCAGCCGGGGAACCGCTCCGCGGCGCCGGGCGGTCGCCGCGCTTCCGCTCTCCGGCGACGCCGAGTGGCAGCCTCCTCATGCGCGAGAGCGTGACGGTCCCGGGGCCCGCGTGCGCTCGGCTCGCCGAGGCGGCCCGGTCCGCCGGCGTGGTGCTCGTCATCGGCGTCAGCGAGCGAGAGGAGAACGGCGGGACGATCTACCACGCCGTCTTGACCTTCGCCCCCGACGGCTCGCTGCTGGGGCGCCACATCCACTTGGCGCGTGCTACCCGACGAGCCATTCTGGGCCGCCTTGGTGCAGTCGTCGCGCGCGGCGCCCGGAGCGTTTGAGTGTGCGGACAGCTTCGTGGGCGTAGGCGCAGAACGGTCCGCGGCAGTAGGCGATCACTTCGCGATCCTCGGGTAGCTCGCTGAGCCGTCGCTCGAGCTCGGCAAGCGGGATCGATTGCCCCATCGACGTGACCGGCCGCGAACTCCTCCGCTGGTCGCACGTCCACGAGCACGATCTTCAAGGGACGTGCTCGTGTCGCCCGAGTGGAGCCACGGACGGGCGCGTCGGACAGACTTCGTCACATGGTTGACCGAGATGCCAGCGCCTACGGCGACACCCACGCGGAGGTGTATGACCGGATCTATGGGGCGCGCTTTGACCCGACCCTTGCGGTCGCGGCCCTGGCCGACGCAGCCGGACCGGGTGGGCGAGTGCTCGAGCTCGGACTTGGGACCGGGCGGCTGGCGATCCCGCTGCTCCGGCACGGACTCCAGGTCGACGGCATCGAGGCGAGCCGCGCCATGATCGACCGGCTCCACGCTCATCCGGGCGGCACACGAGTCGGGGTGTACCGCGCCGACCTGGCCGAGTTCGATCTGCCCCGCCACGACTACGACGTCGCGGTGTGCGCGGTCAGCACCCTGTTCATGCTCCCCGGACGCGCCGCCCAGCAAGGCTGCATCGCCTCGGCCGCGCGACACCTTCGACCCGGGGGCCGACTGTTCATCGAAACGTTTCGCCCAGATCCCGGCCGCTTCGACGCCGCCGGCCACCGCGTAGAGACTCGCCCCGCCCCCGACGGCGGCGCGCACGTTGTACGCAGCCGGCACGACCCGGCGCAGTGCTGCATCCACATCACCCATGAACTATCCGACGGCTCCGGCAACGCCGCCTACAGCGTCACCCTGCACTACGCCCCGCCACAGCAGCTCGACCAGATGGCACGCCTCGCCGGACTGAGATTGATCGCGCGCTGGCACGACTGGACCGCGACCCCGGCCAACGAGTCGAGCGCCGATCCGATCAGCATCTACACCCTCGATCCGTAGCCGGCGATGACGGGGTCATGACCGAAAGATCGTCGCCCGTCGCGAACCTCAGCGTTTCGACGACTGGATCGGGTGGATGCGCTGCTCGGTGATTTCGAGCTGCACGAGTTCGGTGTTCTGATGGTCGACTTGGAGGGTGGTGTGCTCGAGATCGAAGCGTTCGCGCAGCATCGCCTCGATGCGGCGGCGGGCGGCGTGGCAATCGCTGTCGGTGTTGACCAGAACATGGGCGGACAGCGCCGGGAACCCGGAGGTGACCTCCCAGACGTGGAGGTCGTGCACTTCGACGACGTCGGGCTGTGCGACTATCGCTTGGCCGATGGTGTCGGGCGCGAGGCCTTTTGGGGCGGCTTCGAGGAACACGCGGCCGGAGTCGCGCAGAAGGCCGTAGGCGGAGCGCAGCATCAGCCCGGCGACGAGCAGCGACGCGATCGGGTCCGCGCGCTCGAACCCGGTCGTGAGGATCACGACGGCGGCGATCGCGGTCCCGATGAACGCATAGAGATCGGTGAGGAGGTGCTGGAAGGAGCCCTCGACGTTCAGCGACTGGCGGTTGGCCTTCGCGAGCGTCCATGTCGCGGTGAGGTTGACGGCGATACCGACCATTGCGATCGCGAGGATCAGCCCGCCCCGAACGTGCGGTGCTGAGACGAGGCGAGTGATCGCTTCGTAGATGATGAACGCGGCCAACACGAGCAGCGTGGCGCCGTTGAACTGGGCGGAGAGGATCTCGACGCGCTTGAAGCCGAACGTCAGGGCGCCCTTCGGGGGGCGTTGTGCCAGCCGGACCGCGAGGAGCGAGAGGCCGATCGCCGCGGCGTCTGTGAGCATGTGCGCGGCGTCTGAGAGCAGCGCCAACGAGTGGGCGATCACCCCGGTCGTGACCTCGACCGCCATGAACCCGACGATCAACCCGAGCGCGACCGCCAGCTTCCTGCTGTCCGCGTCAGCCGAGACGCCGTGGGAGTGCCCCTCGTGCCCGCCGTGCGCGACGCTTTGGTCGTGGTCGTGCATCAGCTGCAGCAGTCCTCGTGACATTCCTCGGCGCGGGGGATTGGCGCGGCGACGCAGCAGCCCTCGCCGGCCCACGCCGCGCCGCCCTGCCGAACGGCGAGCGCAGCGATCGCCAGCGCGACCATCGGGTCAAGCCACCACCAACCGAGGACCGCGTTGGCCGATAGGCCAGCGAGCACACCCGCGGCCATGTATGCGCAGAGGAGGTTCTGCGCACCCTCGCCAGCGGTCGCGGCAGACCCGAGCCGCGCGCCGATGCGCTGCTTCGCGCGCCCGAGCTGCGGCATCACGATGATCGACGCGATCGACAGACCCATCCCGATCCAGCTCGTCGACGGGCGATCACCGCTGATCAACGCGCGGACGGCGTCCTGCGCGATGTACGGGGCCAACAAGAAGAAGCTGACCGCGACCATCTGTGCCGCACGGCGCTCGGCGTGCTCGGAGACACGCCGGGAGCCCGTGAAGCGCCAGATCACGATCACCGACGCGAGCCCCTCGATCCCCGAACCGATCCCGAACCCCAGTAGCGCGACCGACCCCGCGACCAGCGCCGCCGTGATCGCGACCGCCCCCTCTACGGTCATCCACGCCAGACTCAGCCACGCCAGCCCCTTCGCGCGGCGGATCAGCCGGTCGCGCTCGACAGGGGCCAGCGGGAGACGAGCGCCCGCTGGCGGCGGTTCGAGCGCCCGCAGCTCGAGCGACGAGGAGCTCACGGCACTACCTCCGCGGCCGCCGCGAGCGATGCGTCGACGAGGTCGCGCCCAGTCGAGGTAAGGGCGTAGAAGACGATCTTTCCCTCGCGCCGCGAGGTCGCGAGCCCGCCCGCGCGCAGAGTTCGTAAATGATGGCCGACCAAATTATCGGCGCGGCTGGTGATCCAGCCTAGATCGCACACGCAGAGCTCATCGCCCTCGCGCAGCGCAACGGCGATGAGGAAGCGCGTTGGGTCGCCGAGCGCCTTCGCGCAGGCCGCCGCGGCCCTGGCCGCCCGGGTGTCCAGGCGCTCACGAATCCGCTCGGCGCGCGGAAGATCCAAGCACAGCAGGTCGCACCGGTCGTCCATCCGCTCATCCTAACGTCCATTGCGCTGACTATGGTCGGCGACGCTCGAGCCGGCGACGCTAGCCGGCTAGCCGACGGCCGGTTGAAGCGGGCTTGGAATGGCCTGGTCCGCGCGCAGGTGAAATTGGCGTTCGTAGAGCTCCGCGTAGAGCCCACCGTGGCGAAGAAGCTCTGAGTGGATGCCCTGTTCGACGAGGCGTCCGTGATCGAGCACGAGGATCGCGTCGGCCGCGAGGATCGTGGACAGGCGGTGGGCGATGACGATCGAGGTGCGGCCTACGAACAGGGGTTGCAGCGCGGCTTGGATGAGCTGCTCCGAAACGGTGTCGAGATTGGAGGTTGCCTCGTCGAGCAGCAGGATGCGGGGATCCTTGAGGATCACGCGAGCGATCGCGACGCGTTGCTTCTCTCCGCCGGAGAGGCGGTGGCCGCGCTCGCCGACGACGGTGTCATAGCCGTCGGGCAGCGAGGTGATGAAGTCGTGCATGTACGCGGCGCGAGCGGCAGCGATCATCTCGTCATCGGTGGCGTCGGGTCGGGCGTAGCGCAGGTTGGCGCGGATCGAGGAGTGGAACAGGAAGGTGTCCTGGAAGACGATCCCGATCTGGCGGCGCAGCGTTTCAAGGGTCAGCTCGCGCGCGTCGTGGTCGTCGAGGAGGACGCGTCCGGACTGCGGGTCATAGAAGCGTGGGATGAGCGTCGTCAGGGTCGTCTTGCCCGCGCCGCTCGGGCCGACCAAGGCGACGAGCTGGCCGGGCTCGATGCGGGCGCTGAAGTCGCTGAGGGCCGGTTGTGCCTGGCCGGGGTAGGCAAACGTGACCTGGTCGAGCTCGAGCGCGCCGTGCGTCGTGGTCAGCTCGCGCGCGTTCGGCTGGTCGGCAACGTCGGCGGGGTGGTCGAGCACCGTAAAGATGCGCCGGAACAGGGCCAGCGAGCCGGTGAGGTTGACCTGCGTCTCGCCCAACGAGCCGGCCGCCATCCCGAAGCGCTGCATTAGCACGGTCGCGAACACGAATACCGTCCCAACCGTGATGTGATCGTTAACGACCAGCCAGCCGCCGGCGAGGATGATCAGCGCGGGGGCGGCGCTTTGCAGCACGGACATCAGCGTCCCGAAGCGCCTGGCGATCATCGACGCGCGGATCTCCAAATGGCGCAGCTCGTCGTTGGTACGCCTGAACCGTGCCTGCTCGTCGCGCTCGCGCACGAACGCCTTCACCAGCAGCGCGCCCGAGATCCCGAGGACCTCCTGCAGGTAGGCCGTCATCTCGGCGAGCTTGCTCTGGGTGGCGCCGCGGGCCTTATAGACACGCCGGCCCGCGCGACGCATGGGGATCGCGACCGACGGTATGAGCACGAGCGCGAACAGCGTCAACCGCCAGTCGAAGCTCACCATCAACGCCAACGTCGTCGCGGCGACGATCGCGTTGCGCGCGACGCCGAAGACGGTGTCGGCGACGACGTTCTCGATCCCGTTGATGTCGTTACCGATCCGTGACATCACCTCACCGGCGCGGTTGCTCGTGTAGAACCCGACCGACTGGTGCATGAGCCGGTCGAAGACCTGCTCGCGCAGGTCGAAGATGATCCCCTGGCTGATCCGCTCCTCCAGGTAGGACTGCCACAGGCCCACCAGGCCGCCGGCGATCGCCGCGGCGATACCGGCGCCTACGAGCAGCGCCACGTGACCGAAGCTGGGGTGCGCGCGCCCGAGGTCGTCGATCAGCGCCCGGAACACCACCGCAGGCGCCAACCCGAGCAACGCGCCGGCGACGATGCACCCGAGCGCCACCGCCCCAGCCCGCCGGTAGGGCCGGATATATCGCAACACGCGACGGACGAGCACCCGATCGACCGAGGCGCGATCATCCTCCTCACCCCAGTCCGTCGCCATCGCCGGGCCGACGCAATACTTGTCCACCAGCCGAGAGTACCGCGCGATGGTCAATCCGGGTGGGGGCGAGCGGCGGACATCGACCCCGCGCCCGACCTCCTGCTTTTGAACGGGCTCCGCGTAACCGAGGTCTGCAAACCGGCGCGTGGTGACGGCAAGTCGACGTCGATCGTCATTGATACGATCGGCTGTAGTACCTATCGGTGGACCCAGGATCGAGCCGGTACCTTGGAACGGGCATACCGCCGGGCTTGGCATTGCCGCCGTTCGCGCTCCGTGACCTCCACGGCCGCCACGTGGCTTCGCGGTTCCTCATACGGCATGCGGTTCTGGTCACATTCTTCGACAGCAAATGCACCACGCAATGTCCGCTCGACGCCGCCGCGATCGCTAGCGCGCTTGACCGACTGTCCGCCGAGCAGCAGGCTCAGGTGACTTCGCGTATCCGATTTTGACGCGAGTGACCTCAGTCCGGTGAACATCGCGCACGACCTACGTTTGGCGATCGGAAGGGCGTGATCGGACCACCCCGCGAGCGTCCGTCACCGCGGGGATCGCTGGCGTGGCGATGATGCTGACCGGCTGCGGAGTGGCGAAGCCGCCGAGCCGGGCTCCATCTCGCGTGGCGGTGCGGCGGTCGCTCGCTGGCTCCCCGCCGGCGCTCGCCCGGCTGCACTCGCAAGCCGACCGACTTGCTCGCGGTGTTTCGCTAGCCAGCGCTTGATCCTACGGCGTGTAGTACGCTCGCGAGCGATGGCGTCCCGCAAGGAACAGAAGGAACGCGCCCGCGAGACGCGCCTCGCCGCCGAGCGCGAGGCGGCCGCCAAGGCAGCGAGAGCGCGCCGGATCAGGCTCGGCGGCGGCGGCGTGTTAGTGGTCGCGGTGGTCGCGGCGTTGGTCGCCGTGATCGCGTCCGGCGGCGGTAGCGGCTCGGGCACAGGCGTGCCGATCACCCCAGCACCGAACGGCGTCAAGCTCCCCGCCCCGAAGATCTCGGACCTCGCCGCAGCAGCGAAGGCGGCGGGCTGCGTATCGATCGACACGCCCGACTCGATCGCCCGGGCGGCTCAGAACCGCATGCACGTCGACCCGAGCACGAAACTCACCTATCAGACCAACCCTGCGAGCTACGGACCGCACTACCCCACCCCCGCGTCCGACGGGGAATACAAGCCCGGCGGAACGCCGCAAGTCGGGTTCCTGGTCCACGCGATGGAGCACGGCCGCGTCGAGTACCAGTACCGGCCGGGACTGGCACAAGCCGACATCAATGAGCTCGAAGCGCTGTTCAACGAGACCGAGCCGCCATGGGCTCCAGGACAGCTACTACTGCTCTTCCAGAACACCACCGGAATGCCCTACGACGTCGCCGCCACCGCCTGGGGTCACGTACTCGGCTGCAAGTCCTTCAAGCCGGCAGTGTTCGATGCGCTACGCGACTTCCGCGTGAAGTACACCAATCAGGGTCCCGAGCAGCTCGGGACCGCTCCGGAGTAACTCCCGCGGGCTCTACTCCTCACGGCCGGCGAGATGTCGCAGGCGGCTCAGTCGCTCGGGGTCCAGCGTCGAGAGCGTCTGCGCGAAATGGGCGAGCGCGACGTCACCGTACTCATTCACGAGCCCTTTGATCTCGGCTCGCGCCCGACGGTTCTGATACTCCTTCCGAGAGAGCCGCGGCTTGTAGGTGTCGCTGCGACCGTTCCGAGCGCGGCTGAGCAATCCCTTGTCATCCAGTCGCCGCATCACCGTCATGTAGGTCGTGTAGGCGCGCGGCGACTTGGCGGTGCGATTCAGCGCCTCCGTCACGAGTTTGACCGTCGTCACATCTTGCCGCCACACCTCCTCCATCACCTCGGCTTCGAGAGGGTAAAGCGAGGGCGGGACCTTGGGTGTGCGCGAGCGAGCCACGAGCGAAGCATAGCCACGCGAGCTTACTATGCCGGATAATACTTCCGGCCGGGACCCTCCTGTGCTCTGGCCGTGCATGCAGCCATGCGTCCCACCCACGATCCGCCGTTTATTTGGCCCGCTGGCCGCAAGCGCGGTTCTGCTCGCGTGGGCCGCGCCGTCGGCGTCGGCTCATGCCTACCTTGAGGCGTCCAGTCCGGCTGTTGGAGCGCGAGAGGCGAGCCCTCCCGCCCAGGTGGCGATGCGCTTCGATGAACGGCTGACCCGGCTCAGCACGGCCGCGGTTTACAACGCGCGAACGGATGAGCGGGTGAGCGCCGCGGTCAGCGTCCCGCGGCCGCTCGAGTTGGTGTTGCGGCCCGAGCGCATGCTTTCGCGCGGCTCATATCGGGTCGAGTGGCATTCGGTCTCGGCGGAGGATGGTCACGAGGTCGACGGGTCGTTCTCGTTCGGGGTTCAGGCGCCGGCGGTCGGTGGCGCGGTCGCGAGCACCCAGAGCCCGCTTGCCGGCCTGGGGTGGCTGCGGATGCTGATCCGCACTGGGATGTACGCAGCGCTGTTCGTGTTCGGGGGTGCGCTGATGCTGCGTACGCTGCTCGGCGCGCGCGGCCCCGCGCTCTGGGTGCTGCCGGCGGCGCTCCGCGATCGGCTGGGCGATCAGGAGGCTGCCAAGATCGAGCGCCGCGAGCGCTCGCTGGTGACCGACTTCGGCGTGCTCGCCGTGGCTCTCGCGGCAGCGAGCGCGCTGATCGACACGCAGATCGCGGCCGGCAATCTCTCCCCGCAGTCGCTGCACATGTATCTGCTCGCGAACACGTCCGGGGTGGCCCAGGTCGGGCTTGTTGTGCTGCTCGCCTTGGCGCTGTCCGGCGCAGTGATCGGTGCGCGCGCCCCGGGGGTGGTAGCGGCGATGGCGCTCGGCGACCTCGCGCTGTCAGGTCACGCCAACTCGGCGAGCCCGCGCGTGCTTGCACTCACCGTCGACACGCTACATCTGCTCGCCGGCGCGGTCTGGCTGGGCGGGATCTCCTTGATGGCCTTAGTCTGGCTTCCGCGGTTGCGAACGGCCGACCGGGCACTGCGACGTGCGGTGATCGCGGATCTGCTGCCGAGGGTCGGCCGCGTCGCGCTGCCCGCGTTCTTCCTCGTTGCGCTCACCGGCGTCATCAACGCGTACATTCAGGTTCGTCACCCGTCGATGCTCTGGGGCAGCTCGTACGGGCGGGCCTTGCTCGTCAAGAGCGCGCTGGTCGCCTTGATCGCGCTGATCAGCCTCACGCACGTTCGCCTGCGACCGTGGTTGCTCGCGACCAAACCCTACGCGGATGCGCGCCTGGAGCGGCGCCACTGGCGGCTGATCGCCAGCGAGCCACTGCTCGGCGTCGCGCTCGCCGCGACAGTCGCTGTGCTGGTCTCGTTCGGAGCGCCACAGGAACAGGCAGTCGCAGCGCGAGCCCTAACCGCGCAACCGCTCGCGGCCTGCGCCCCGTGCGCGCTCCCGCTCCCGGCAGCGGCCCAGCTGAGCGTCGCCACGCACGTCGGATCGGACCTCGTGGCCGCCTGGATCAGCAGAAGCGGGCGGGTACTAGAGGGTCAGGTCAGGGTGCTGGACGTGAACGGCCAGCCAGCCTCGACACCGTTCGAGATCGGCGGCGCAACGGGGGTGGGGCTGTCATGCGGGCTAGCCTGCCGGACGTTCACGATCCCCATCGCGCCAGCCCTCACCGTGATCCTGAACCCCGACCGCGGACCGAAGACAGCGCTGCTGCCGGCGCGATGGCAATCCGGGGGCAGCGTGCGCGCGCTCCGGATCGTGCTCCGCGCACAGGCGACGATGCGGCGCCTGCGGAGCGTCCAAGACACCGAGCAGGACAACAGCGTCCCCGGCTTCTCCGCCATCGTCCACTATCGCCTGCAGGCACCAAACCGGCTCGCCTACGTGACCTACGGCTTCCACCGCCCGAAGCCGCCGCAGCTCGAGGGTAAGGCCGTCAAAATCGGGGCGCAAAGCTGGCTACGCGCCCCCGGATCTCCCTGGCAACCGCAGCCGCCGGAGGGCACGCTGCCGTTCGCCACCAACACGTTCTTCGTCTGGTCGAATTACGCCCAGGCGACGCGACTGCTCGGAATCGAGGAAGTCCACAGCCGCCGCCTCGCGACCGTTGTCCTGATGGATCCCGGGGCTCCGGCCTGGTGGACGCTGACCGTCGACCTCACCACCAGCGACGTCCTGAACGGAACACTGATCGCCCCGGGACACTTCAACACGGACCGCTTCAGCCTTTTCGACGACGCCGCGCCGATCCACGCCCCCATCGGACCCAGCCGATGAACGAACCACCACCCGCCGCACCGGCGTCGCCGGGCCGCTTGCGCCCGCTGCGCTGGCTGTTACGGGCCCTCGCGCTCTCCCTACCACTGGTGCTGATCGGCCTGCTCATCTACGGCGTCGTCGCGCAGAACCCCAACACTGCGATCGACGACAGCCTCGCACGCGGCCAGGCGCCGAATGCACCCCCATTCCGCCTCGCCGTGCTCCAAGTCGGGTCGCTCGGGTCCGAGCTCGAGCCAAAGCTCGCCAGCGTGTTTCGCCAGCGGTTCGTCACGCTGACCCATCTCCGGGGCACCCCCGTGGTCCTGAACATCTGGGCGTCGTGGTGCGTCCCGTGCCAGCAGGAAGCACCGACACTCGAGCGCGCATGGCGCCAGCAGGCCCGCCCCGACAGAGTGATATTCATCGGCCTCGACATGCAGGACGCCACCACCGACTCGCAAACCTTCATGCGCCACTACCGGATCGACTACCCGAACATCCGCGACCCCTCAAACGACGTCGCCCGCAGCTACGGAGCCACAGGCGTGCCCGAGACGTTCTTCATCAGCGCTCAAGGACGGATCGTCGGCCACATCATCGGGGTCAGCTCGACGGCCCAGCTGACCGCGGGCATCGCCGCCGCACGCAGGGGTCGCGTACAAGAGGCGCGACACGGCGGCCAGCAACGGTCCTTCCAGTGACTCCCGTCGACGGGACGAGCCCAACGCCACAGGGACCACACGCTCGCTCGGACATCGCTTGGACTTCGGTGGGAGGCGCACAGCCGTGATCGACCATCCATCCTCAGATCAGACCCAGCGTTACTACGCCATCTCGTAGCGCCAGCGTGGGTCGGGCTCAAGGCCGGCTGCGCGCGATCGTGCGACGGCCGAGCACTCCCAGGGCCAAGAAGGCGAGGATCGGGCCGACTGTCATCACGACCGTGCAGGATTGGGCGGCCAGCTGCCCAACGCTCGTCCGGAGCCCGGCGGCCGAGGCTGCTATCGCCAGGACGAACGCAGACAGAGCGCCCAGCGTGAGAAGCGCGCCAACTATCACCGCTGCCGGCATCCCCCAGCGGGGCGGGCTGCCGAGGAGGTGGTCGACGCGCTCGGGGTCGACGCCGACGACGCCCGGTACACCCCGCTCCCCGAACTGCAGCAGCGCAGCAGCGAGGTGTGAGGGGTCGCCGACGGCGGCCAGCGCGGCTTCGTCGGCGGCGAGCTCGGCCAGCGCTGCGTAGCGAGTCTTCAGCCGCCGCAGCGCCGGCAAGAAGAACAGAGCATCCGCGAGCGTATTCAGGAGCAGGAGCCGCAGCGGATCGCGGCGACGCACGTGCTGGACCTCGTGAGCGACTACCGCCGCCAGCTGCGCTTCGCTCAGCAGGTCAAGCGATGCGCAGGACAGGTAGACGCGGGGACGCGCGAATCCCGCGCAGAACGCCTGCGGACGTGAGCCAGCGATCAGCACTACCAGCGATCGATGCATCTGGCGCTCGCCGAGGATCTCGAGCGCGCGCAGAATTCGACGGGAGCCACCGATCTGACATACCGCGGAGCGCAGCCCACGCGCAACCGCGACGACGCCGAGGAGCGCGAGCCCGAGAACCGCTAAGCCCCCCGGTTTGACGGCCGGCAGGAGGAGTCGGCTGCAGTCGCTCAGCATCCGGCCGACCGGTCCGGGGGCGAGGTCGACGCGGCCGAGCGCGACTGCGGTGCCGGCGAGTACAACGAGCGCGCCCAGCCCCGCGAGGGCAAGGTTCAGGCGGTACAGGCTACGGGCGCTACGCACCGCGAGCGAGGCGCCGCAGCTGCTCCCGGCGCTTGGGATCGAGGGTTCCCATCTGCTTCGCGAAGTGCACCAGGGCGACGTCACCCCACTCGCGCACGAGCGCGTCGACCTCGGCCTGGGCGCGCGCGTCGGCGTACTCGTCGCGAGCGAGACGCGGCGTGTAGATGTACGTGTTGCGTTCCGAGCGGCGATCGAGCAGCCCCTTGCGATGCAGGCGATCCATGATCTTCATCACCGTCGTGTATGCGCGCCGCTCAGGAGCGTTCTCGTTGATCGCTTCCATCACCTCGCGGACGGTCGCGGGCTCGCGACGCCAAACGTCCTCCATCACCAGTGCCTCAACGCAGATCCCGGCGCCGGCGCTATGCTACTACACGGCATCGTAAGGCAGTGACGGCGGGGAGCACCCATGGAGATCGCATCCATCACGACGACCCTTATGCCCCTCGCGGTGCTGGCGTGCCCGGTGGGCATGGGGGCGATGATGCCGACGAGCATGTGACCACTCACACGCTCTGGAAGAAATTTAGCCCCAAGGAGCTCAAGAAGTGCTGAGCCTGGATGTTCAGCTCGAACAGCCGGCCGGTCAGGACGAGGTATCCCATAGCGACCAAGACGATCCCGGAGCCGATCTGAATCGCCGCGTAATGGCGCTTGAAGAACGCGAACGCTCGCGTCGCGGCGTTGAACGCCACCGAGGAGAACAGGAACGGGAGCGCCAACCCAGCCGAGTAGAACCCGAGAAGCAGCGCTCCCTTTGCGGTCCCGCTCGAGGTCGCCGCCAGCCCGAGGATCGCGCCCAGGGTGGGACCGACGCAGGGCGTCCACGCGAGCGCGAACGCGGCGCCAGCGACGACCGGTCCGCCCTCGCCGGCGCGTTCGATCAGCCCGTGCGGTCGGAACTCGCGGTTCAGTCGCGCCACGAACACCGAGGCGACGAACAGCGCGCCCATGGTGATAATCGCTATGCCAGAGATCTCGTTGAGCAGCGGCTTGTTCGCGAATAGGAACGAGCCGGCCGCCGTGGCGCTCAGCCCGAGCAAGATAAAGATCAGCGAGAACGTCGCGACGAACAGCAGGCTGCGCCCGAGCACGCGCCCGTCGAGGCGCGAGCGGGCCTCCTCGCCCGGCCTCACGCCCGACACGGCCGCGAGATAGCCGGGAACCAACGGCAGGCAACAGGGCGAGACGAACGAAACGATCCCCGCCGCGAAGGCGAGCAGCAGGCTAGGGCTACCAACCACCGCGCGGGTCCCGCGGGAGGCCGTCAGCCGCCTTGGCTGCGGGGGTGCTGAGCATAGGCAACGACACGGAATAGTACGCTGAGTCGACGTGGTCGAGGACATCCATAGCTCGTCCCGCGGCGTTAAGGCTCCGGCAACTTGGAATCAGGATCATCCGAGAGAATGATCTTGTTGATGTTGTTCGCGCTGGTCGCCGGGGCGGGCACCGCGATCACGCCGTGCGTGCTTCCGGTGCTGCCGGCGCTGCTGTCGGCGAGCGCGCTCGGCGGCCGCCGCCGGCCGCTCGGGATCGTGCTCGGGATGGCCGTC
>JALYZL010000191.1 GCA_030948875.1 Actinomycetota bacterium | reverse complement strand
CCGACGGAATCGGCACGGACGCCGATTCCGCATCGGCCGCTAGCCGAGTCCGCAGCCTCAGCTACTCGAGTCTCGGGGAATACGCGCGCTGCGGGTATCGCTTCTACCTGGAGCGCGTGCTCGGCCTCCCCGCCGTCGACACGCGGGGTCGGGGTCAGGCGCCGGACGGGATCTCGGCGGCCGACCGCGGCGTGCTCGTGCACGCGCTGCTCGAGACGCTCGACTTACGGCGCGGGCGAGCTCCCTCGGCGGTGGAGGCGAGGGCGGCGGCGGAGCGCGTGGGGGTGCGCGCGGGGGCGGCCGTGCTCGAAGAGGCGGTAGGGATGGTCGAGCGCTTCCTCGTGAGCGAGATCTCTGCGCGGCTCGCGGCGGCCGCCGAGCTCCGCCGCGAGGAGCCTTTCGCCTTCGTGCTCGAGCCGCATGGGGTGGTGGTGAGCGGCTTCCTCGACGCCGTCGCCCGCGAGGGCCGCCGGGCGATCATCGTCGACTACAAGAGCGACCGCCTCGAGGCCGCGGACCCGGCCGGCGTGGTGGCGCGGGAGTACCAGGTCCAGCGCCTCGTCTACGCGTTGGCGGGGCTCAAGGGGGGCGCCGAGGAGGTCGAGGTGGTGCACACCTTCCTCGAGGCTCCCGATCAGCCGGTCGCCGCGGTGTACACCCGCGCGGGCGCCGAGGCGCTCGAGCGCGAGGTGGCGGGCCTGGCCGATGGCGTGCTGAGCGGAGAGTTCAGGGTCAGCCCGACGCCTCACCAGGCCCTGTGCCACGGCTGCCCGGGCGAGGGCGGGCTTTGCTCGTGGCCGGTCGAGCTCACCCGCCGGGAGCGGATCGACACGCTGTTTTGAGGGGCGTCTGCGGGGTGGTCACGGAGCCCACGCCGGAACCGCGATGGACGCCCAGCCTTCGACTCCGCGCTCGGCGAGCAACACGTCGATCGCCGGCGCTTCCTGAGGGCGCGCAAACAGGTATCCCTGGCCGATGCGGCAGCCGAGCTCGCGCAGGTGGGCCGCCTGCTCCTCACGCTCGATGCCCCTCCGCGACCACTTCCAGGCTGAGGCTCTGGCTGACGTCGATGATCGCCTGCGCGAGGGGCGATTCGCCCTGCCTGCCGGTACCGAGACCGTCCACAAACGGCTTGGCGATCTTGAGGATGTCGATCGGTAGCTGGCTCAGATACTGGAGCGACGAGTAGCCCGTGCCGAAGTCGTCAATGGCGATCCTGGCGCAGCTCCTTGAGGCGCCAGAGCGCCTGGCCTACGATGTCATCCATGAGCAGCGTCTCGGTGATTTCGAGGATCAGGTTTTCGGGCGGCAGTCCCGAATCGGCGAGCATGCCGGCGATGTCGCCGATCAGGTCGCGATTCTGGAGCTGATTCACCGAGAGGTTGACGGCCAGGCAGAGGGGGGCGCCGCCAGGGCCCGACTGCCAGCGGGCCGCCTCGGTGCACGCGCGACCCAAGGTACGGCGCCCGATCGGATGGATCAAGCCAGTCTCCTCCGCCGTCGCGATGAAGCTATCCGGGGCCAGCAACCCGCGCGTTGGATGCCGCCAGCGGAGCAGCGCCTCGACGCCCACCATGGCTCCGGTGGCGAGCGAGACGATTGGCTGGTAGAGGAGCGCGAATTCATCGCTCGCCACGCCGCGGGCGAGATCGGCCTCGAGGCCCAGTCGCTCGATCAGTGCCGTGTGCATCTCGGGATCGAACACCTCGACCCGCCCCTTCCCGGTGCCCTTAGCGTGGTACATGGCGAGGTCGGCGTCCCGCAGGAGATCGTCATCGGGCCCGCTTGGGAGCGCGATGCCGACGCTCGCCGTAATCAAGACCTCCTTCGCCTGCACGAGGAATGGATCTCGCAGTGAGGCCATGACGCGCTCGGCGACGGTCGCCGCCTCGGTCTCGTTCGCGACGCCGTCGAGCAGCACGGCAAACTCATCTCCGCCGAAGCGAGCGGCCGTGTCCCCGGGACGGATGCAGTCCGAGGTCCGGCGTGCCACGTGGATCAGTAGCTCGTCTCCCGCCGAATGGCCCATGCTGTCGTTGACACGCTTGAAGCCGTCGAGGTCGAGGAAGAGAACGGCCGCCGGCGTGCCGGTATGAACAGCGTGGTTGATCGCCTGCTCGAGCCGATCGAGGAACACCGCTCGGTTCGGCAACCCGGTGAGCAGATCGTGCAGCGCGCGATGGACGGCCGCGTCGAAGTTCTTGGAGTCGGTCAGCGCGAGGCTGGCGTGATCGGCGAAAGCGAGCAGCACCTCCTGCTCGGTCTCGCTGTAGCGGTGGCTGCCTTTTCGGGATCCGACGGTCAGCGCGCCGACGACGCGCCCGTTCTCAACCACCGGCGCCGACATGGCTGCGGTCACGTCGCGGGCGGGGGCCAGCTCCCGGGCCGCAGCGTCGTCCCCGTGGACCACGACGAGGCGCTCCGTGGCCACGGCCCGTCCGGCGACGCCGTCGTCGAGGGGCACGCGGCTGCCCACGTAGAAGCGCTCCGGATCGAGCCCGCGCACCGCGAGCAGCACCATGGAGCTCGGATCCTGCGGGTCGAGCATGCGCAACCCGACGGCATCAGCTCTCAGGAGCTCAGACGCGCCGACGACAATCGTGTCGAGAACGGTCTCGAGCTCGGCGCGCCGGACGATTGAGCGCTGGATCTTGAACAGTCGCTCGAGCAGCTCCTGGCGTTCGCGCAGCGACTCGAGCAGCTCCGCGTTCTCGCGGGCCTGGCGCTCGCTCCGCGTACGCAGGAGGCGCTCTAACGCGAGTGTCTCGAGGGAGCTCAAGGTCAGCGTCAGCACGCGTGCCATACCCTGCAGGAGGTTCGCCTCGTGACTGGTGAAAGACTCCTGCCCGTGGCGGGCGAGCAGCATCCGGCCGGCGCCGTCCTCCAGATCGGCGGAGATGACCACGCAGGCGCCCACCCCGGGGACCTCGAGGGTGGGGACATCCCCGGCAGCGGCGAGGATCAGCTTCTCGACGGGCACCTCCTCGATCGGGTAGCCGATCGACGCCAGGAGCTCCCCGTCGCGGACCACTGCGGCGACCTCGGCTTCGAACGCCTCGGCGACACGCTCGATCGCGGCGTGAATTGCCGTATCCTCGTCCCCGAAGGCGCCGACCAGAGTGACGAACTCGGTCAGCTGCTGGGTAGACCAGCTCTCGGCGATTCCGGGCAAGGTCGGCCCCTCAGCCCATGGCCAGCACGACGAGCGTCTGATTGTGGAAGCCGCTCTGCCCGCGGGTGCGGGCGATCTCGCCGTAGGTATAGAAGCCGGAGACCGGCGCCCCGCCCGTGCTCCGCGCGACCCGTTCAACCTCGGCGGCGATGCCGGCGTCGCCGAGAATCCCGCGCCGCGCGATGCAGTCGAAGGCGAACGCACCGAGCGGCGGTCGGCCCTGAAGTGGCGCCAGGGCGTCCGCGCAAGCCGCATCGGTGGCGGCCAGGACTGACTCTTCGTCGCCCTCCATGAACCACGCCAAGCCACCCTGCGGCACCTCGGCGATGAGTCCGAGGGAACCGTCCTCGAAGTCGGCTCCGCCGACGAAGCGGACATGCTCCTCGCCGCGGCGCCGCGCCAGGCCGAGCGGGTGCCTCAGCGCGAAGCGGGTGAACGCGGCAGGGTCGCGGCGGGCATCGGCCGGCGGGTCGAGGTGCTCCATGTACACATCGAGGGCGCGCCGATCATCGAGCGTGTAGACACGGTTGTTGGCGCTATGGGTCACCAGCACCGGTTCGCCCACTCGCCGCCAACCGTGACGCACGCCGATTCCCATCGGCCCCTCGGACGAAAGCGCGGCGCCGACGACCGAGTGCGTGAGTACGCGGTCGTTGTGTAGCTGGTAGGTCCGCTGCATCTCGAGATCGTCCCCGGCGCACCCGCCGACGAGCGGCGTGGTCGCGCCGACCACGCTGTAGGCACCGCGGACGACCTCTTGCTGGTCGCCGGCCAGGCCATCGGTCAGAAGCAGGAGCACGCGGCCGGCCTGTTCCGGGCAGGCTGCAACGCACCCGGTCACTTCGGCGCCGGCCGCCCGCAGGTCGTCGCCGGCGATCTGCGCCGAAGCGGTACTGGCGCAGAACCCGGCGCCGCCGAGCGCAGTGACCACGACGCCGGCGTCGCCAGGGCCGCCCGTGGCAATTTCGCCGGCCGTCGAGCAGCCGATCAGCGGCACACCGCCGGAGCGATCGTTGATCGCGCCGAGCAGCGCCTCGAGGTCGTGGGTGTGTGAGCAGAAGACCACGAGCAGCTGGGCGTCCGCGCCCCGCAACGCGGCCGTAGCCGCGGCGTCACCCGCGCGACGGGCGTCTCGATCGTTGGACTGGCCGACGGCGAACCATCGGCGCTTCTCGGTCTCTACTGGGTACTGGGTCACGGCTTCTGTTGCGCAATCGCCCATGCAGCCCCTCGTTCGCGTGATATCGATGTATCTCGCTAATCGACGCTCGCTCGGTGGTCCCGACCCGCACGAAGGTCTAGGTTCGCCGATCCCGCCCGGTCAGCGCAACGCAACTCTGCATCGAAGGATGGGTTAAGGCGGCATTGAGGTGCTGAGGCCGGCTGAAACCTGGAGGCTGCGATGCGTCGCCGTGCCGTTTTGTCGCTGTCGATCGCGCTGACCGTTCTTGGAGGAGGGGCGATCGCGCTCGCGACGGCCTCCGGTCGCAACGTTGTCCGTTGTCCGCACGCCCGCCGCTGTGCTGTGCGCGTGTCGATCGTCTCCGCGCCGAACCCGTCGACCGCTGGGGCCCGGGTGACGATCTTGGGCAGGGTGCAGGGCGCTCGCGTCGGGACTCGCGTTGAGCTCTGGCACCGGCTGGCCGGCTGGCGCCGGTTCCACCGCGTGTCAGGCAGCAGGACCGGCCGGTTCGGGGATTACAAGTTCGTCCGAGGCCCCGGGATCGTGGAGACCAACCGATGGTGGTACGTCGGGGCTGCCGACCGGCGCAGCCGGCCAATCGTCCAGCGGGTTCGCGCCGTGGTGACGCTGTCGGCGTCGGACGGAAGCCCTGCAATCGGCGAGAACGTGACCTTCACCGGACAGGTGACGCCCGCGCACGCGGGCGATCCGATCCTGCTCCAGCAGGCGGCCGCCGGCGGCTGGGTGACGATCGCTCAGGCGACGCTCGACCCAACCTCCCGCTACTCCATCGTCCACCAGTTTACGGCGGTCGGTGCCGCCGAGATGCGGGCTGTGCTGCCGGGCGACCCGCGTAACATCGGCTCCTATTCGCCTGGGGTGCCGATCGGCGCCACGACCGGCATCCAGAAGATCAAGCACGTCGTGATCATCATGCAGGAGAACCGGTCGTTCGATCATTACTTCGGGACCTATCCGGGCGCGGACGGAATCCCCGGACTGGCCGGCAACCCGGGCGCCCTGCCGTGCGTTCCCGACCCCAAGAACGGCGGCTGCGTTGCTCCCTTCCACGACACCGCGGACAAGAACTTCGGCGGTCCCCACGGCGCCACCAACTCGACCGCAGACGTCAACGGCGGCACGATGAACGGCTTCGTGGGCCAGGCGCAGGCGGGCAAGAAGTGCACGACGAACAACCCGAGTTGCAGTCCGTGCACGGGCAACACGCAGACCACGTGCATCGACGTGATGGGCTACCACAACGGCAGCGACATCCCCAACTACTGGAAGTACGCGCAGGACTACGTGCTCCAGGACCACATGTACGAACCGAACGCCTCGTGGAGCCTGCCCGAGCACCTGTTCCAGGTGTCGGAGTGGTCGGCCGCCTGCACCAATCCCAACGACCCGTTCTCGTGCACTAATCAGCTCCAGAGTCCGAACCCGCCGGGGGCGGCGCTCGACCAGACGCCCCTGTACGCGTGGACCGACATGACCTACCTGCTGCACAAGTACAACGTCAGCTGGGGCTATTACGTGTTGCAGGGGACCGAGCCCGACTGCCAGGTCGATACCGCGGTTGCGTGCACGTCGGTTCCGCAGGGGTACCAGACGCCAGGCATCTGGAACCCCCTGCCGCACTTCACCGACGTCCACACGGACGGCCAGGTGGGCAACGTCCAGTCGCTCACCAACTTCTACACCGCGGCGCAGACGGGGACGCTCCCGGCGGTGTCGTGGATCGACCCGAGCGGCGCGGTGTCCGAGCACCCGTCCGCGCTCGTGAGCGCCGGGCAGACGTACGTGACCGGCCTGGTCAACGCGATCATGAAGAGCCCCAACTGGAGCAGCACGGCGATCTTCGTCTCCTGGGACGACTGGGGCGGGTTCTATGACCACGTGATGCCGCCGTCCGTCGACATGAACGGCTATGGCCTGCGGGTGCCGGGGATGGTCATCAGCCCGTATGCGAGACAGGGCTACATCGATCACCAGACGCTCAGCCACGATGCCTACAACAAGTTCATCGAGGACGTCTTCCTCGGCGGGCAGCGCCTGAATCCGGCGACCGACGGCCGGCCCGATCCGCGTCCGGACGTGCGCGAGTCGGCGAGCATCCTCGGCGACCTGAGCGCGGACTTCGACTTCAGCCAGCCGCCGAGGCCGCCCGAGGTCCTGCCCGTCTGCCCGACCACCGATCTGACGCCGACGCCGACCTGCTAGGAGCTGCAAGTCCGAGAGGTGATATGCTTGCGTCCTCAACGCTTGTGTCATCAACCACTCCCAGGGAGGCAGTATGGCCACGACAGACGCAAAGACCACCCCGATCCCCACCGGCACGTGGGTCGTCGACCCCGCTCATTCACAGGTCGGCTTCGCCGTCAAGCACATGGGAATCGCCACCGTGCGCGGCACCTTTACGGACTTTGACGGCCGCCTCGAGGTCGGCGAGGACCTCGACCACACCAAGGCCCACGGCACGGTCAACACGAAGTCGGTCAACACCGACTGGCCCCAGCGCGACGACCACCTGCGCTCGCCGGACTTCTTCGACGTCGAGCAGTACCCCGAACTCAAGTTCGAGTCGACGAAGATCGAGCAGATCGACGATGAGACCTTCCGCGTCACCGGCAATCTCGACATGCACGGGATCACCAAGGAGATCCAGCTCGAGGCGATTGTCGACGGGACCGAGACTGACCCGATGGGCAATGAGCGCCTCGGGCTCGAGGTCGTCGGCCAGCTCTCCCGCGGGGACTTCGAGATGAAGTTCAACCAGGCCCTCGGCAGCGGCAACGTCGCCGTATCCGACAAGGTCAAGCTCGCGCTCGACATCTCGGCGATCAAGGCGTAATCGGCTAGCGCCGATTACGCCCGAGCCTAAATTAGGTCAGCGCTATGGCTGGAGCTCGCGCGCAGCTGCGCGCGGGCTTCCGCCGAGCGGTGCCCCTGAGTCAGGAGCAACGCGTGTATCCGTCAGCGGGTACAGTCCTCGTGTGGCAAGTCGCTACCCACGCATTCAGGTTCCGAGGGATCCAGAATTGGACCGTGCGATCACCCGCGCCCGCGCCCTGCTGGGACCTGGCACGCCGTCCTCGCGGGTCATTCACGAGCTTGCCGTCCGGGGCGTCGCCGCGCTAGAGCAGGACCGCGACGCAGAAGAGCGCGCCCGCGACTTCCTTCTGAGCGTCGCCGATGGAACCTCGGGACTCGACCTCGAGGGGCTGCGCAGCGTTCGGGATCGAGCATGGAGATGAGCTGGAGCGGCGGTCCGTGGGTCGCCGACATCTCGGCTTGGGCGCGCGCCTCGCACCCTGAGGTCTCTCCGAACTGGAAGGCGGCGGCTGGTGCCGGAGAGCTCGTGTCTGCCCGATCGTCACGTTGGAGTTGCTCTACGACGCGCCTAATCGAGAACGAGTCGAGGCTGTCGCTTCGGCACTCGCGGGGTTGCGCGAGGCGCCGGTCACGCGTTCTGTGACCGACGCGGCGATCTCAGCCGTGCGCGGGCTCGCGGCTCACAGTTCAGCCGGCGCCCATCGCGTACGCGTGCCCGATGCGCTCGTCGCCGCCGCGGCTGCCGAGCGGGGCTGTGGGGTGCTCCACTACGACCAGCACTTCGATCGTCTGGCCTCAGAGCTCGGCTTCACGAGCCAGTGGGTCGCGCCCGCGGGCAGCATCTCATAGCGCCGCCATTCACCGCCAGACGTTAGCTAGGGCCGCTACCGCTGCGGCTGGAGCTCGCGTGCACGGCTGCGCGCGAGCTTCACCCGGGCGGTGCCGTCGAGCTCGACCTTGCGCAGGCGGATGGCGTGGGGCGTGATCTCGACGCACTCGTCGGCGCGCAGGAACTCGAGCGCCTGGTCGAGTGAGAGCTCGCGCTTGGGGACGAGGCGGACGAGCTCATCCGCGGTGGACATGCGCATGTTGGTGAGGTGCTTCTCCTTGGTGGGGTTGACGTCGAGATCCTCGGCGCGGGAGTTCTCGCCGACGATCATCCCCTCGTAGACCTCGTCGCCCGGCTCGACGAACAGGGTCCCGCGCTCCTGCAGGTTGAAGAGCGCGAAGGCGGCCACCCTGCCTCGTCGGTCGGCGACGAGCGAGCCGGACGGGCGGGTGCGGAGCTCGCCGTGCCAGGGCTCCCAGCGATCGAACACGTGGTGGAGCAGGCCGGTGCCGCGGGTCTCGGTGAGGAACTCGGTCCGGAAGCCAATCAGGGCGCGGGCGGGGACCAGGTACTCCATGCGGACCCAGCCGGTGCCGTGGTTGACCATCTGCTCGAGGCGACCCTTGCGCAGCGCGAGCAGCTGGGTGATCACCCCGACGTACTCCTCGGGAGCGTCGACGCTCATGAGCTCGATCGGTTCGTGCACCTTGCCGTCGACCACCCGGGTGACGACCTGGGGCTTGCCCACGGTGACCTCGAAGCCCTCGCGGCGCATGAGCTCGACGAGGATCGCCAGCGCGAGCTCGCCGCGGCCCTGGACCTCCCACACGTCGGGTCGCTCCGTCGGGTACACGCGGAGCGACACGTTGCCCACGAGCTCGCGGTCGAGGCGCGCCTTGACGAGGCTGGCGGTCAGGCGGTCACCGTCCTGGCCCGCGAGGGGGGCGGTGTTGGTTCCGATCGTCACCGACAGCGAGGGCTCGTCGACGGTTATCAACGGCAGCGGACGGGGTTCCTCGGCATCGGCGAGGGTGTCGCCGATGGTGATCTCGGGAATCCCGGCCACCGCGATGATCTCGCCCGCCGACGCCTCCTCGGCGTCGACCCGGTCGAGCGCCTCGGTCACATAGAGCTCGGTGATCCTGACGCGTTCGATCTCGCCGTCGGAGCGGCACCAGGCGACGGTCTCACCGCGCCGGATCACGCCGTTGCGTACGCGGCAGATGGCGATGCGGCCGACGTAGGAGGACGCGTCGAGGTTGGTCACATGGGCCTGGAGCGGGTGGTCGGGCTCGTACTCGGGGGCGGGCACGTGCTCGAGCAGGAGCTCGAGCAGAGGCTCGAGGTTGGTTCCCTCGACGCCGGGCTCGAGCGAGGCCCAGCCGGCCTTGGCGTTCGTGTAGACGATCGGGAAGTCGATCTGCTCCTCGTCGGCGTCGAGATCGAGGAAGAGCTCGTAGACCTCGTCGACCACCTCGTCGATGCGGGCGTCCGGGCGGTCGACCTTGTTGATGACGAGAATCACGGGCAGGCGCGCCTCGAGTGCCTTGCGCAGCACGAAGCGCGTCTGGGGGAGCGGTCCCTCGCTCGCGTCGACGAGGAGAAGGACGCCGTCGACCATGGTCAAACCGCGCTCCACCTCGCCCCCGAAGTCGGCGTGGCCTGGGGTGTCGACGATGTTCAGCTTCACGCCCTTGTAGTGGACCGAGGTGTTCTTGGCGAGGATGGTGATGCCCTTCTCGCGCTCGAGGTCCATCGAGTCGAGGACCCGGTCAGCGACGTCCTGATTGGCCCGGAACGCCCCCGACTGCCACAGGAGCGCGTCGACGAGCGTCGTCTTGCCGTGATCGACGTGGGCGACGATCGCCAGGTTGCGGATGTCGATGCGGAAAGCCATGCCTGACGTCCACGATAGCCGGGCGGGAAGCAATCGGGAGCTAAAGGGGAAGGGGCCGCCCCAGCTCTAGCGGCTCTCGACGATCACCGTCGTTGACTTGACGATTGCTGTGGCTTGATCGCCGGGCTTGAGGCCGAGCTCGTCCGCCGCCTCGCGCGACATCAGCGAGACGATCCGGTAGGGGCCGCAGGCCATGTCGATCTGGGCCATGACCTCGTCCTTCTTGACGGCGAGGATGACGCCCTGGAGGCGGTTTCGCGCGCTGCTGCGTCCCGTCGCCCCGCGCTCCCTGAGCCGATCGGCGAGATCGTTGGAGTGCAAATAGCGCTGGTTACCGCGGCGCTCGAAGGTGATCTTGCCGGCGCGCTCCCAGCGCCGGAGCGTGTCGACGCTGACGCCGAGCGCGGCGGCGGCGGCGCCGATCTTGACGAGGTCGTCGACTGCGGGTTCCTCAACGCGTGGCATCGCTAAGCGCTCGTCGTGAGCGCCAGGGGTTCGGCCGCCACCGGCCTCGTTCCCCGGGCGCGGTCGTGGAGGATGACCGTGGCGCCGCCGGACGGGCTGATGGTGATGCTCCTGCGGCGTGCGCTCTCCGCCCCCAAGGACGGCGGCCGAAGCTCGCAACGCTCGAGCACTGCCCGGAGCACCGTCTTCATCTCGAGCATCGCGAAGCTCGCGCCCAGGCAGCGCCGTCGCCCGCCGCCGAAGGGGATCCAGGTGTAGGTGCCAGGCTGGCGCTCGAGGAAGCGCTCGGGCCGGAAGGCGTACGGGTCGCAGTAGTTCGCCTCGTCGTGGTGCACGAGCCAGATGCTGGCGAGCAGGGAGACGCCGCGCGGGTAGGTCCAGCCTCCGATCTCCACCTGCTCCTTGGCCAGGCGGGGCTCGGCGTTGAGCACGACGGGACGGCGGCGCATGACCTCCTGGATCGTCGCCGTCAGGTACTCCTCGCCCGAGCCGTTATCGAGCTCCGAGACCACGCGAGTGAGCGCCGCGGGCTCGCGCGCGAGCCGCTCGAACGCCCACGCGAGCTGCGAGGCGGTCGTCTCGTGCCCGGCCACAAGGGCGGTGATCAGTTCGTCACGTAGCTCCTGCGATGACATCGGCGAGCCGTCCTCGTGCCGAGCCACGAGGAGCATGGCGAGGATGTCGTCGCCGGCCCCGTCGCCGTCCGCGGCGGCACGGCGGCGCTCGTCGATCTGCTCGAAGACGAGCGCGTCGACCTCGGCGAGCAGCCGCTGCAGACGACCGGGCGATCCCACCGGGAGGCGCTGGATGCGGGGCGGGAGCAGGGAGATGGGGCTCTCGGCGAAGGCGAGGACTTGCGTCAGCTTGACGCGCAGCATCTCCATGCGCTCGCTCTGCTCGAGGCCGAAGGCGGCTCGGAGGATGATCTCGAGGGTCAGGCGCTGCAGGCGCGGATGGAGCGCCACCGCCTCGTCTCGCGGCCAGGCGGCGAGCTCGCGCTCGGCGAGCTCGGACATCAGCCCGGCGAGGCCCTGCATGTGCTCGCCGTGGAAGGCGGGCAGCATCAGCCTTCGCTGCTCGAGGTGGAGAGCCTCGTCGAGCAGGAGGACCGAGTTGGCGCCCAGGATCGGCTCGAGGATCTGCGCTCCCTCGCCAGGATGGAGGATCTCGGGCGGGGCGCTGAACAGCTGCTTGATCTGGTCGGGCTCAGAGAGGGCGACGAACGGGGGCGCGCCGATGATGCGCAACGTGAAGCGCTTGCCGTAGCGCCGCCGGCACCGCTCGAGGAAGGCGGTGGGCCGGCTCCAGAACCCGATCATCTGCATCGCCGGGGACTGGCGCGGGCCGGGCGGCAGCATGGCCGAACTCTACTCGGGCCCGGCGCCCCGCTCGATCGTCAGCAGCGTCAGCTTGCGCTCGACGCCGCCGGTGTAGCCGCCGAGGCCACCGCCGGAGTGGAGAACGCGGTGGCAGGGCACGACGATCGGGAGGGGGTTGGCGCCGAGGGCGTTGCCCGCGGCGCGCGAGCCGCGGGGACTGCCGGCGGCGGCGGCGATCTGCCCGTAGGAGGAGACCGAGCCGTAGGGGATCTTCGCGGTGGAGCGCAGGACGCGACGACCGAAGCCGTGGGTGAGGCGCCAGTCGAGCGCCAGGTCGAAGCGTTCGCGCGTCCCCGCGAAGTACTCGTCGAGCTCGCGGCGGACGCCGTCGAGACGCCGGGGTGCGGCGAGGACACGAGGGGAGACGCTCCGCGCGAGCGCCGCGAGCGCGGCCTCGATGCCGCCGTCGTCGTCCGCGTAGGCTACGCGCACCAGCCCCCGCGCGGTGGCCGCGACGACGAGGGTGCCTACGGGCGAGTCGTGGCGCGCATAGGCGACGTCGATGAGCGAGGAGGCCTCGGCCGCCTCGAGGTCGAACTCCGGCGTGGGGAGCGCGCTCGCTGCCTGGCGCAGCGCGCTTTCGAGTGGATCGGTCATGGTGAGACCTCCGTTCGCAATCGCGTGAGTGCCTCGTGGACGCTTCGCCTCGCCGCTTCCTCGCTCGTGCCCATGATCCGCGCGATGTCGACGTAGGCGAGGTCGGCGACCGTGCGCAGGGCGATCGCGGTGCGCTGCTTGGGGGGCAGGGCGCGGACGTGGTTCCAGATCTCGGGTACGCCGTCGGGCTCGACCGGCGGCACGGCCGTCTCGGGGAGCTCGGCGACGGGAGTGGCGCGCCGGTTGCGCGCGCGGATGTGATCGATCGCCTTGCGGTGCGCGACGGTGAGGATCCACGCGCGCAGGTTCGAGGCGTCGCGCAGGCGGGGGTAGGCCTTGAGGGCCGCGAGCCACGTCTCCTGGTAGCAGTCTTGAGCGTCGAGGGGCCCGACGGTGGCGACGAGGAAGCGGTGAACGTCTCGGCCCTGGTCGTCGAGGACGGTCTGGAAGGGGGGCAGGTCCACGCCGGATGAAACGCGGGCGGGCGGCATGTCGTGAGATATTGCCGCCTTGCCGGGTCAGTATCATCGTTCGATACACGTCGAACTTTCTGTGTCATGAGGGCTATCTCCCATCCGATTACCGAGCAGCTGAGCCTTCCCGGCGTGATGCATGCCCTGAGCGATCCCGTTCGCTTGGAGATCGTGCGCGCGCTGGCGGGAGGGATCGAGACCTCGTGCGGCGAGATCGGTGTCCCGGTGTCCAAGTCGACCCTCTCCCATCATCTGAAGGTGCTGCGCGACGCCGGCCTGACCCAGACCCGGGCCGAAGGGGTGCACCGGCTCGTATCGCTGCGCGCCATGGATATCGACGCGCGCTTCCCCGGGTTGCTCGAGTGCGTGCTCGAGCACGCCTCGCGGCGCGCGCCGGGCACTGTGGCTCGGCGGATTTGACCCGCTTGCAGCGGGCCTGGAGAGGCCGCCGCGAGGCTCCTCGACCCCTTGAAAATCTGCTGCCAAAGCGTATAATTCGATCATCATCGAACTTACAAACAATGGAACTTACGTGACTACACTTGAAACCAAGCGCCGGGCACGCGGCGAGCACTCGGAAGTCGAGAGCAAGCGCCCGCGCTCTCGTACGCAAACCACCAATGGCCGGCAGCGGCGGCGGCGCGAGCATGCCGGCGATGCCGATGTCCGCTTCGAGACCGAGACGAGCGAAGGCGCGGCGGAGGTCAAGGCAGGCGACGGCGGCTCGCTGGACTCGCTTGATCTCTTCTTCCGCCAGTCGCGCAAGCATGCGCTTCTGACCGCGGCTGAGGAGGTCGAGCTCGCCCAGCGTGTCGAGCGCGGCGATCTCGAGGCCAAGGACAGAATGATCAACGCGAACCTGCGGCTCGTGGTTTCGCAGGCGCGCCGCTACCAGGGTCTCGGGCTGCCGCTCGAGGATCTCGTGCAGGAAGGGATGCTCGGACTGATCCGTGCCGTCGAGAAGTTCGACTGGCGTCGCGGATTCAAGTTCTCGACCTACGGCACGCTGTGGATCCGGCAGGCGATTCAGCGCGGACTGCAGAACTCGGGTCGGACGATCCGGATTCCCGTTCACGTCGCCCAGCGGCAGGTCAAGGTGCGCAAGGTCGAGAACGAGCTGAACGCGAAGCTCGGGCGTGATCCGACCGACGAGGAGATCGCCGCAGTGGCCGAGCTCCCGATCGAGCAGGTGACCGAGATCCGCGAGCTTGCCCGCAGTCTCGCCAGCCTCGACCAGGCGGTCAGCGACGACGGCGAGGTCGCCCTCGGCGATGTCCTGCCCAGCGATCGCCCCGACCCCCTTGAGGAGGTCGCCGACGCGCAGCGCGACCAGCAGGTCGCCGACATCGTCGCCCGGCTGCCCGAGCCCGAGCGGAAGGTGATCGAGCTGCGCTTCGGACTCTCCGGAGACGAGCCGCGCACGATTCGCCAGACGGGATCGGCGCTCGGCATCACCTCGGCGAAGGCGAGCGAGCTCGAGGAGCAAGCGCTCCGTCGTCTCGCCGGCACCGCGGGAGTCGAGGCGTTGCGGATCGCGGCGTAACCGGCATGGGCCGCAAGGTTTGGGTCCTCAGGGACCGTCAGTAAGCTCCCGGCATGGAGCTGCGCAGCCTAGGTCGTGAAGGGCTCGTCGTGTCCGCCCAGGGACTCGGCTGCATGGGGATGTCGGAGTTCTACGGGAGCGCTGACGAATCCGAGGCGATGGCGACGATCCATCGCGCCATCGACCTCGGCGTGACGCTGTTCGACACGGCCGACATGTACGGGCCGTTCACCAACGAGCAGCTCGTCGGGGCGGCGATCGCCGACCGCCGCGACGAGGTGATCCTGGCGACGAAGTTCGGCATCGTCAGGGACGTCGAGAACCCCACGCGCCGGGGCGTCAACGGTCGCCCCGACTACGTGCACTCCGCCTGCGACGCCTCGCTGCGCCGGCTCTCGGTCGACCATATCGACCTCTACTACCAGCACCGCGTCGATCCTTCGGTGCCGATCGAGGAGACCGTAGGCGCGATGGCCGAGCTCGTCGACGCCGGCAAGGTGCGCTATCTCGGCCTCTCCGAGGCGGCGCCCGAGACGATCACGCGGGCCAATGCCGTGCACCCGATCAGCGCGCTCCAGAGCGAGTACTCGCTGTGGACGCGCGACGTCGAGGAGGAGATCCTGCCCACGGTGCGGGAGCTCGGGGTCGGACTCGTCGCCTACAGCCCGCTCGGCCGGGGCTTCCTCACCGGTCGCGTGCAGAGCGTCGAGGATCTCGAGCCGGGTGATTTCCGCCGCCACAATCCACGCTTTGCCGGCGGCAACCTCGAGCGCAACCTCGAGCTCCTCGCGCGCGTCAAGGAGCTCGCCGCCGAGCACGACTGCACCCCCGGCCAGCTCGCGATCGCGTGGGTCATGCACCAGGGAGAGGACGTGGTCCCGATTCCGGGGACCAAGCGTCGCACCTATCTGGAGCAGAACGTCGAGGCGGAAGAGATCGAGCTCAGCGACGCGGACCTGGCGCGGATCGACGAGGCGGCGCCGGTCGGTGCCGCGGCCGGCGACCGCTATCCGGACATGTCGGCCGTCAACCGCTGAGCGGGGATTGCGGGGCGCGGGGCCGGATGGCCGGGTGGCCGAACCTGACGCGCACGCTCGAAGGCGATCGCGTGGTGCTCGAGCCCCTGAGCCCACAGCACGAGCGCGACCTGCTCGAGGCCTCGCGCGACGCCTCGATCTGGACGTGGATGCCGTACACGGTGGCCGGCGCCGCGGACCTCGCCGCTGTGCTCGAGCGCGCTCTCGCCGAGTCGGCCGCCGGACGCGAGGGGGCGTTTGCGACAATCGACCGCGCGAGCGGCCGCGCCATCGGGTCGACCCGCTACCTGACGCTTCGTCCCGAGCACCGCGGTCTCGAGATCGGACACACCTGGCTCATGCCCGCGGCGTGGGGGACCGGTGCCAACGTCGAGGCGAAGATGCTCATGCTCGGTCACGCCTTCGCGGAGCTCGACTGCCTGCGCGTCGAGTTCAAGACCGACGCCCGCAACGAACGCTCGCGGGCGGCGCTTGCTGCGCTGCCCGCGAGCTTCGAGGGGATCTTCCGCCACCACATGGTCGTGCCCTACGCCGACGGCATCAGGGACTCCGCCTACTACAGCGTTATCGCGTCCCAGTGGCCATCGGTGCAGGCGGGTCTGCGGGCGCGGCTGGCGCGCCACTCAGGCCCTACTTCTTGATGAACGGCTTCGCGGCGGTCAGTACCTGCGCCATCGTCTTCGGAGTATCGAAGCCACCCGAGGGCGTCGGCGACTTATTGATCAGGAGGCCAATCGCGGCCGCGTGGCGCGCCTCGATCTGGACGATGCTGCCGGCCGCTGAGAGCAAGGCCTTGCTCTGGAGCATCGGCCCGGCGCCGTTGTAAGCGCTCACGCCGGTGTTCTCGAGGACGTACGCCAGGCCCAGGAACGCCGAGGCGCTGCTGACCGGGAACGTGAACGTCGGCTTCGGGACGGGGGTGCCACCGGCGGACTTGATTGCGGATGTCAGCGCCGTGACGTGCGCGGCCTCCTCCGCGCCGAAGTTGGCAGCGTCGTGCGCGGTCGTTCCGGTTAGCCCAACGGTCTTGCCCTTGACCAGGTAGAAGTCCTTCTCCAGGTACTCGAGCGTGAGCGCGAAGTTGAGGATGTCGACATCAGTGGTCGCGCCGAGCGCAGTCGACACGAACGGTGCCACCGCGGCGGTGCCGTAGACGGCGCCCGCGGCGAGTGCGCCGCGGAGGATGAAGCTGGCGCGTGTCACGCCACCCACCTCGAACTCGGCGAGCTCGGGATTTGCGAGTCTGTCAGTGATCATGTTGAAGGAATGTCCTCTCAGGTCTCGTTAGGCGATGAACGGCTTGACCGCGGCCAGTACCGTCGCCGCGTCGGCTGGCTTGGCAAATGGTCCATTCGGCGTCACATGCCCGCCCGGGACCAGCGTGGACAGCACGGCCGCATGGCGTGCCTCGATCGTGTGGATGGCCAGCGCGGCGGCGAGCACGGTGGGGCTCGTGATGTGCGCTGCCTGGCCCAGGTAGGCGGACGCGCCGAGGTTCTCGACCGTGTAGGCGAGCTTGGCGACGGCCGTCGCAGTGGTGATCGGGAACTTGCCCGTCGGCTTGGGGGCTGGAGTGCCACCGAGCTTGATCACGGTCTGGTGGATCGCGGCGACGTGCTCTGACTCCTGCTGCCCGAACGAGGAGACGAGCGATCCGACCGCACCGGTGTACAGCTTCGCGGCGACGACCTTCGCGTAGAACTGCTCCTCGAGGTATTCGAGCGTCAGCGCGTAGTTGAGGATCCCGATGTCGCCGGCACCGAACGAGGCGGGGACCGACGGTGCCGTCGCGGGCGGGGTGGTCGCGGGCGTGCTGGGGGTCTTCTTGGTCGACGTCGACGTCGTGGTCGAGCTCGAGCCGCAGGCCGCGAGCACGAACGCGCCGAAGCTCGCCGCGCCGGCGCCGCCGACCGCTTTCAGAAACTTCTTCCTGCCCACATCGTCACGGACGAGATCCTCGACGATTCCCCGCGGCTGCGGGGTCAGCTCTCCCTCTTGATCTCTAACATCGTTCGGCATCAGCGAACCTCCGGTCAGCGGCAGGACGCCGCATGTGGGCGTCCGTCGATAGATCCGGTCGCCGTCCTCGGCGCCGGGATTGACGTTCATTACGGGTCGGCGCGCGCTCCGGATCAATGTGCTACGTAAACAGGCAACCGGTGATCCGACCGGGGTAGGAGGCACGTAAGAGGTGCACACAATTTGCTCAGCATCGAACGGAGAACTGCCATGACCTCAGGAATCCTCAGCCCCATGCACCTGCTCATAGTGCTCGTCGTTGCACTGATTGTGCTTGGGCCCAAGCGGCTTCCCGGCGCCGGCCGCGCGCTCGGCCAGGGACTGCGTGAGTTCAAGGACTCGATTGGCGGCACGGGATCCGACGACGAGCCGGCACAGATCCCCGCGGCCGCGGCCGCCGTCGCGATGACGCCCGAGCCTGCGGCGAAGTCGCACGCCGGCGCTCCGGTATCGGCACGCGAGCTCGCCTAGGGCGCTGCGGAAGGCCGCCGAGGAGGACACTGACCACATGCCTTCCCGCATGCCGCTGATCGGCCGTCTGAACACGCTCGGCGAACACCGTCTGCGCGGTCTGGCCGACGAGGAGCTGATGGTCCGCCTCGCGCGCGGCGACGCCGACGCCTTCGATCTGATCTACGAGCGCCACGCCGATGCGGCGTTCTCGCTCGCGTACCGCATCAGCGGGTCGCGCGCCGCAGCCGAAGAGGTCGCGCAGGACGCGTTCCTGGCTTTGTGGCGCAACGGCGCGCGCTATGAGCAGAGTCGTGGCAGTGTCCGCAACTGGGTCCTTGGGATCGTGCACAACCGAGCCATCGACGCGCTCCGTCGCGCCGTACGCCACGAATCCCGCCGCGCCGGAGACGAGGGGCTCGCCGAGCGCCTGATGGCTCCCGACCGCACCGACGAAGAGGTCGCCAGGCGAGAGGAGGCGAGCGCCATACGCACCCTCCTCGAAGACCTGCCCGGAGACCAGCGCCGGGTGATCGAGCTCGCTTACTTCGCCGGCTTCACGCACACGGAGATCGCTGAGATGCTCGAGATCCCCGTGGGGACGGTGAAGGGCAGAATGCGGCTTGGCCTCGACAAGCTACGCCTGCGCATGGAGATCGCCGGAGTCACGGCATGAGTGCCTCGGGACCGAAGCAGTGCGGGAACAGCGATACGGCCGCCGCCTATGTGCTCGGCGCGCTGCCCGATGACGAGGCCCACTCCTTCGAGCTCCACCTGGCGGGCTGCGCGCGGTGCCAGCGCGACGTCCACCATCTCGCGTCGGCGGCCGAGGCTCTCGGCACCGCCGTCCCCATCGTCGCGGCCCCGCCCGAGCTCGGACAGCGGATCAGGGCGATCGTCCGGGCCGAGGCTGAGCTGCTGCAGGCCGCCGGTCCCGAGGCGGACCGACCCGCCGCGAAGGCCCGTGGCCGTTGGCGCTCCATGCGTCCGCGGATCGCGTTGGGGGGGACCCTGGCGGCCGGACTCGCGTGCGGCCTGGCGGTCGGCGCCGTCGTGCTCGGCACCTCGTCGACCGCGACGCGGGCGATCAGCGCGGAGGTCTTCCAACCCGGGGTGGCCCACGACGCGAGCGCGACGCTCAACATCGCCGGCGAGCGCGGCACGCTCGACGTCAGCCATCTCGCGAGTCCTCCCGCCGGCCGCGTCTACGAGGTCTGGAAGTTGGGGACGGGCACGACGCCGCGTCCGACCGACGCGCTCTTCAGCGTCAATACGAACGGCAGCGGCACCGTCGCCGTCCCCGGCTCTCTGCGCGGCGTGCGCAAGATCCTGGTCACCGCCGAGCCCCTCGGCGGCAGTCAGAGCCCGACCGGACAGCCGGTCATCGAGGCGGACACCTCGACGTAAGGGTTCGCGCCCTAAGGGCACGCGCACCCTAAGCTGGGCTGGGGCATGCGAGCAGGGCCGGTTGGCTGCCCGGCGGTGCGTTTACTCCCCGCCGGGGGCGCGCAGGCGCCCCTGTTCGCGGGCACCCTCAACCAGCCGGTTTCGCAGTAGGGCAAACCCGATCGCGGCCGAGAGCACCGTGAGTAGCGACGCGACTTCGCCGGCGATCGGGCGCGCCTCGTCCACCACCATGAGGACGGCGCCGAGCGTTTCGCCGACCACGGCGACGGGCACGGCAAGCACGAGCACGTCGGCGGGGGCGCCGAAGGCCGCCGCCGTCGAGGGCTCGAGCCACGCGGGGGTTCCGTTGCGCAGCACGGCGGCGATGTCCGCGTGCGCGGTGACGGTGACCATGCAAGGGCCGAGAAGCCCGCGCGTCGAGCTGCCGAGCGCGAGCTCGCCACCCATGTAGATCGCCACCCCGGCGTCGATCGGAGGGAGGCGGCGGACGATCGTCTCGGCCGTCGCCTGCAGCAACGATGGTCCGGTCTCGCGCTGGAACAGCGCCGCAAGCTCGGCGGTCGCGACCACCCATCGGTCGCGCCGGTCCACCAGCTCCCAAAGCCGGTCGCGGTCGGCCCTGACCTCGGCGAGCTCGCCGCGGAGGTCACGCTCATCGGGGGCATCGAGCTCGACCATGGCGACGAGCGGCGCCTGGCCGGGCTGGACGGGGAGGACGTAGAGAAGCGAGCGCGCCGTCTCTCTCGAGAAGCCCGTCCACGCCGGGTGCACGCATTCGCGCGAGGGGGCTGAGCCCGCGAACAGGGCACGGAGGACCGACTCGCACTCGCTCCCAGGGAGCCATGGCGCGATGGTCGCGAACTCGGTTCCCGGCGTCGGGGACCCGATGCGCTCGGCGAGCGCCGGATTCAGATACTCGATGCGCACCGGCGCGGGCCCGCTGAGCAGGACCACCGGGGTCGGAAGCCGCTCCGGGATCTCCTGCAGGGTGCTCGCGGACACCCCCGTCGGCATCGCACGCGTGGCGGCGATCGCCTCGCTCAGCGGCACTCCCTGTTCGGCGGCACGGCGCACCGCCACGACCCGGGCTGCGTCGACGAACTCGTAGCGTCTCGGTCCGCGTCCCACGCGCAGCGGCCGGGGAAAGTCATAGCGTCGCTCCCAGGTCCGCAGCCGCTCGCGGGAGACCCCGGTCATCGTCGCGAAGCGGGTGGCGCTCACCAGCGTGCCGGGCGGCGCGTCAGGCGCGTCGCGCGGTTCGGCGTCGCTCGCGCTCGTTCCGGCCCCGTGACCACCTTTGTCCACCCTAGAAGTTCTATCGCAAAGGGGATCCCGGGACGTGCCCATCCCTGTCCACCTTGCGTTCACGCGGGGGGAAGGCACGATAGTCACTGCCCGACCCGGAGGTTCAAGTGAGCACCGCCGTTATTGCCGAGGTGCCGGGGACGACCGACCCTCTGTTTAGCCGATTCTCGGCGCCCCAATTCGGACGCGACCGAGCATTCGACGAGCAAGAGCTACTCAGCCGCTACCACCAGAATGGCGACCTGGGCGCCCGCCAAGCTCTGGTCGAGCAGATGCTGCCGCTCGTGCGGACCCTGGCTCGCCGCTACGTCAACCGCGGCGAGCCGCTCGACGACCTGATCCAGGTCGGCTGCGTCGGGCTGATCAAGGCGGTCGATCGCTTCGACGTCACCCGCGAGCTGCGCTTCTCGACCTTCGCCGTCCCCACCATTCTCGGGGAGATCAAGCGCCACTTCCGCGATCGCGCGTGGTCGGTGCGAGTGTCGCGCGGGATCCAGGAGCGCAACGCGCGGATCGGACGCGAGGTCGATCGCCTCTCCGGCCGCCTCGGCCGCTCCCCCACCGTCGAAGAGCTCGCCGAGGCCACCCAGTCGACCGTCGAACAGGTACTCGAGGCGCTGCAGGGCGCTCAGGCCTACGCGACCGTGCCCCTCGAGCAATCGCTCGGCGAGGACGGCGAGCTGCTCGACTGGCTCGGCGGCGAGGATCCCGGCTACGACCAGGCCGAGGAGCGCCTCGTCCTCGCCCGCGGCCTACAGGCGCTTCCCGCCCGCGAGCGCCAGATCGTCACCCTCCGCTTCTTCGAGGGCCTCACCCAGCGCGAGATCGCCGACCGCGTCGGCGTCTCCCAGATGCACGTGTCCCGGCTGTTGCGACGCGCGATTGCGCGCATGCAGTCCGAGCTGGGCCCGGGTGCGAGTGCGCCCGCCGCTGCGTAAGCGCTGTCTTCGGGCCCAACCCCGAATTGGATCCGTGCTGAAC
>JALYZL010000180.1 GCA_030948875.1 Actinomycetota bacterium | reverse complement strand
CCAACTCGACCGGCTCACCGACACCCAACAGCACATCCTGGACCTACTCCAGATCCAACCGCCCTGGCCACAACAGGCAGACCATGCCCTCACGAGCTGCGGAAAATGGGGCTAGCGCCCTGATCGGCGAGCCGGAGCTGCTCGTGCTGGACGAGCCGACGGTCGGGCAGGATCCCGTGCTGCGTCGCGAGCTGTGGGGAACTTTTGCGCGACTCGCCGCCGGCGGCGCATCGCTGCTCGTCTCCAGCCACGTGATGGACGAGGCCGAGCACTGCGAACGCCTGTTGCTGATGCGCGCGGGCGTGCTGCTCGCTGACGGCGCTCCAGCGGAGTTGAAGCTACGCACGGGAACTCCGAACGTCGAGGAGGCGTTCCTCGCACTGGTTGGCGAGGACGAGTCGTGAGCGCGCGCGCGACGGCGGCGACCGCTGAACGGGTGCTCTGCCAGCTCCGGCGCGACCCGCGCACCTTAGTCCTGCTGCTCGCCGTTCCCTGTGCGCTGATGGCTTTGCTCAAAGGGGTCCTGCGACAGAGGCTCGGAGGCTTCCAGCATGTCGGCCCGCCGCTGCTTGGTCTCTTCCCGCTGATCTCGATGTTCCTCGTGACGTCGATCACCGTGCTTCGCGAGCGCACGACTGGAACGCTCGAGCGCCTGATGACGCTTCCACTCGCCAAGGCAGATCTGCTCGCCGGGTACGCCGTCGCCTTCGGCGCCGTGGCTGTGCTTCAGGCGGCGGTCGTGTCGGCCGTCGGCTACGGGTTGCTGGGCCTCGCCACGGTCCATTCGGCGCTCGCGGTAGGCGCCCTCGCGGTAGCCAACGCGGTCTCGGGATGGCGCTCGGGCTGTTCCTGAGCGCGTTCGCGGCGACGGAGTTCCAAGCCGTCCAGTTCATGCCGGCTTTCATCCTTCCCCAGCTGCTGCTTTGCGGGTTGTTTGCCCCGCGCCAGCAAATGGTCGGCACGCTGCGAATCCTCTCCGACGTGCTGCCGATGACCTACGCCTACGACGCGATCGCCCGCTTGGCCCGCGCGGGGCCCGTGGGCGGACGATTGGTCCTCGACCTGGGTATGACGCTCGGCGCCACCGTGCTCGCGCTGGCGCTCGGCGCCGCCACGCTACGGCGCCGGACGCCGTAGGTCTCACCGCCGCCGCGCAAACATGCGGTTCGCGGGCACTGCGACGTCGGTGCTCGTTTGGCCGGCTCCTGAGACGCCGCAGCAAGGCGAGCCAGCCTCGCCGCCGGACTCAGCGCGGCGGACCGGTGATCTCCGCGACCGGGCCGGGGGTTTTCCCGCAGGCCGGGCGTCAGGTTCACGGATGCCGGAGCTTCGGAGTCGTGATGCAGTCGATGCACCCTTCCTTCGATCCAAGGAGATCAGCATGGCAACGGTGCAGTCACCCACGACGTACGAGGCCCCAGGTCGGTCTGGCAGCCCGGTCGCGCTCCAGGAGCGCTACGAGAACTTCATTGGCGGCGAGTGGATCGCCCCGACCACCGGCGAGTACCGAGACAACCTCACCCCTGCAACGGGTGAGCCGTTCTGCGAGGTCGCGCACTCGGGCGCGCAGGACATCGAGCTGGCGCTCGACGCCGCGCACGCGGCGAAAGTCGATTGGGGACGCCGGTCGCCGGCTGACCGCGCCGCTGTCCTAAATGCCGTTGCGGATGCGATCGAGGAGAACCTCGAAATGCTGGCCGTCGCCGAAAGCTACGAGAACGGCAAGCCGGTGCGCGAGACGCTCGCGGCCGACATCCCGCTCGCCGCCGATCACTTCCGATATTTCGCCGGCGCGATCCGCTCCGAGGAGGGCCGGATCTCGGAGATCGACGATCAGACCTACGCGTATCACTTCCAGGAGCCGCTCGGCGTCGTTGGTCAGATCATCCCGTTCAACTTCCCGATCCTGATGGCCGCGTGGAAGATCGCGCCGGCGCTGGCGGCCGGTAACTGCACGGTGATCAAGCCGGCCAGCCCGACGCCGTGGTCGCTCTTGAAGCTGGCCGAGGTGATCGGCGAGATCGTCCCGCCGGGCGTGCTGAACATAGTCAACGGTCCTGGGGCGGAGATCGGCAAGGCGCTCGCGTCGAACAAGCGGATCGCGAAGGTGGCGTTCACCGGTGAGACGGTGACGGGCCGGTTGATCATGTCCTACGCCGCGCAGAACCTGATCCCGTCGACGACCGAGCTCGGCGGCAAGTCGCCGAACATCTTCTTCGAGGACGTGATGGCGGCCGACGACGCGTTCCTCGACA
>JALYZL010000122.1 GCA_030948875.1 Actinomycetota bacterium | reverse complement strand
GGCGCGGGAGCGGCTTGCGCGGGTGGCGATGCTGCCCGACGCGGTCATTTCCGTCGCCACCTCGGTCGTCGGGCGCCGTGACGGGCGGGGGCGGATCCTTGACCGCCCACCACACGATGTAGATGAGCGCGGCGATGGGGATCTTCAAGCCCACCATGAGCCAGACGAAAGTCCAAGTCACAGCGGGCGATCCTAACGTGCCTCGTGGCGAAAGTCACGGAGGAACGTCGGAACTCTTACGTCAATGGCGCAGCGCGATCGGATGCTCCACGAAGCGCGTGATCCGCTGGAGCTCCGCGACGCGTTCGGCGAGCTCCTCGCTCGTCAACCGCTCGACGCGCTCGACGCCGAACTCCTCGACGTTGAACGACGCGAGCGCCGTCCCGTAGGCCATCGCTCGGGACAGCACCTCGTGGTCGAGCCCCTGGTCCGAATGCGCGGCCATATAGCCGACGAAGCCGCCCGCGAAGCTGTCTCCGGCGCCGGTGGGATCGACCACGGTCTCGAGCGGGAACGCGGGTAGGGAGAAGAACCCCTGATCGGTGATCATCGCCGCGCCGTACTCGCCGCGCTTGGCCACCGTCACGCTCGGCCCCCATTCGCGCACCTGCCTCGCGGCGCGGACGAGGTTGGGCTCGCGGGTGAGCTGACGGAGCTCGGCATCGTTGAGCATCACACAGTCGACGCCGCCGATCGTCTCGATCAGCGAGTCTCGGGCGATCTCGATCCACAGATTCATCGAATCCATGGCGACGAAGCCGCTGCCGTCCCACTGGGCGCGGACCTCGCGCTGCAGGTCGGGCTGGATGTTGGCGAGGAAGAGGACGTCCGAGGCCTTCGACGCGTCCGAGAGCTTGGGCTGGAACTCCGCGAAGACGTTGAGCTGGGTGTCGAGCGTCTCGCGATCGCCCAGGTCCCAGCCATATTCGCCCCGCCAGAAGAAGGTCTTGCCCCCGGGAACGCGCTCGATGTCGGCGGTGTTGATCCCCCGCCGCTCGAGCACTTCGTACTCTTCGGGTCCGAAGTCATCCCCAACCGGCCCCACGACATAGACATCGTCGAAGAACGAGGCGGCGAGCGAGAAGTGGACAGCCGAGCCGCCGAGCATGCGCTCGCGCTCTCCGAATGGAGTCTTGACCGCGTCGAACGCGATCGAACCTACAACGGTCACGGACATCGACGCGGGAGCCTAGTGCACTGCGATCTTCACCTCCGCCGAGGCGCGCGAGCGGCCCCATTACCCGCCGTTCACGTGGGTACCCGCCCGAGCAGGCTATCTTCCATCGGTAATGCCAACGTTTGCCGAGCTCGGTCTTGCCCCTGACATCCTCGCCGCGATCCAGGATGTCGGCTACGAAAAGCCGAGCCCGATCCAGGAACAGGCGATCCCGCCGCTGCTCCAAGGGTCGGACGTAATTGGCCAGGCGCAGACCGGAAGCGGCAAGACAGCGGCGTTTGGGCTGCCGATGCTCCAGTACGTCGATCCAACCGAGCAGGAGGTGCAGGGACTGGTCCTCACCCCGACGCGCGAGCTCTGCATCCAGGTCACCCAGGCGCTGCGCACGTATGGCAGCCGTAAGGGCATCGACGTGGTGGCCGTGTTCGGTGGCGCGCCGATCCGCACCCAGCAGGCGCAGCTGCGGGCGGGCGGGCACGTCGTGGTGGGGACGGTCGGGCGGGTGAAGGATCTGATCTCGCGTCATTCCCTGATGCTCCACTCGACCCGCTTCGTCGTCCTCGACGAGGCGGACGAGATGCTCGACCTCGGGTTTCTCGAGGACGTCGAGCGGATCATCGCGCTCACCCCTTCGAGTCGCCAGACGGCGCTCTTCTCGGCCACCATGCCGCCGGAGATCCGCCGGCTCGCCGACCAATACCTCTACAGCCCCATCACCATCAAGGTCAAGGCGGCGACCCTGACCGTCGACACGGTCGAGCAGTTCGCGCTCGAGGTTCCCTCGCGCGACAAGCCCGACGCGCTCGCTCGCGTCCTCGACGCCGAGCAGCCCGACCAGGCGCTCGTGTTCGTGCGCACGAAGATCCGCTGCGACCAGCTCTACCGCTCGCTGCGCGACAAGGGCTGGAACGTCAAGGCCATCCACGGCGACATGACCCAGGGCGCCCGCGACGGGGTGATGATCTCCTTCAAGGAAGGGCGGCTCCCGCTGCTCATCGCGACCGACGTCGCTTCGCGCGGCCTCGACATCAGCGGGATATCCCACGTCATCAACTTCGACGTCCCGACCTCCCCCGACGTGTACGTGCACCGGATCGGCCGGACGGGTCGAGTCGGTCGTAGTGGGCGCGCAATCACCTTCTACGAGCCCCGCCAGCAGCGCGAGATCGCCGCCATCGAGCAACACGCCGGAGTCAAGCTGTCGCCGTGGGTCAAGGGCGCCCACGTCGCGCCCACGCCCGTCAAGCCGCTGCCGCGCCGCCACTCCAAGCCGCGCGACCCGGCCAACGGCGACGGGCCAGTGCGCAAGCTCATCGTCTCCGCCGGGCGGGCCGAAGGTCTCGAGCCCGCGGACATCATCCACGCCATCGCTGCGGCCACGGGTCTCGACGGCGAAGCCATACGCAACGTCCGCATGCTCGAGCGCTTCGCCTTCGTCGAGGTGCCCGAGCAGGACGCCGACCGCGTCGTCGAGCGCGTCAACGGCACCGAAGTCCGCGGCCAGCCGCTGCGGCTCGAGCTCGCACGCACTTGAGAGAGCGCGCCCGCGGCGGGCGCGACTTCCTGCGCGCCCCCGTGTTCCAAGAGAAGGCCGGGGCGGATTTCCAACGACAGGAGGCTCTCTCATGCATCTTCACCGCCTACGGCGTCCATCGGCATCGATGGTCGTCGCGCTTGTGGCCCTGTTCGCAGCGCTCGGCGGGGTCGGGTATGCCGCGACCTTCCTGCCTGCAGGCAGCGTCGGCACGGCCCAGTTGCAGAACGCGTCGGTGACCAACCACAAGATCCTCAACGGCGCGGTCGGGAACTTCAAGCTCGCCGTCGGCGCGGTCGGCCCGCGAAAGCTGCAGAACGGCGCCGTCGGCACCGCCCAGATCAACACGAGCGAGGTGCAGGCCCGAGTCACGGGGACCTGCGCCTCGGGCGCCGTCACCTCGGTCACGAGCGCTGGCGCCGTTGCCTGCAACGCGGCTCCGGGCCTGGAGTTCGACACGAGCTCGGCCACGCCCGTAACGGTGCCGGCGGGCACCACCGCGACCCCGATCGCCAGCGAGTCCCTCGCCGGTGGCTCGTCCTACTTGGTATCGGCGAATCCCTACGTCCACATCACCGGCGCATCCGCAGGCCAGGGCGTCGAGGTCGACTGCACCCTCGCCGTCGGCCCGGCGACGACCGCCGTTCAGACCAGGAGCTGGACCACCGAGATCGGCCCGGGCGCCCTGGCCCAGACCAACTCGATCCCCCTCGTGGTGACCGCGCCCTCGAGCACCAACAGCATCACAGCCACCGTCGCTTGCACGCGAACGATCACCGGCACGAGCACCGGCACGAGCACTCCGGCGGTCACGGTGACGACAAACATCAACGCGATCCAGACGGCGAGCAATACGACGACGGCCGCGGCGCACGCGCGGTAGGGCGCGCGAGCGGGCCCAACCTGGGTAGGCTCCCGGCCATGCAAACTAAAGCGACAATGAACACGACGGCCGGAACGATCGTCTTCGAGCTCTTTGATGACGACGCACCGATGACGGTTGCCAACTTCCGCGACCTGGCCGGCAAGGGCTTCTATGACGGGATCATTTTCCACCGGGTGATTCCTGACTTCATGATTCAGACCGGTTGTCCGCAGGGCAACGGGACGGGTGGGCCTGGTTATCAGTTCGAGGACGAGTTCAACGACCACAAGGTGGTGCGGGGTGCGCTGGCGATGGCCAACGCGGGTCCCAACACCAACGGCTCGCAGTTCTTCGTCGTCACCACCGAAGCGGCGCCGTGGCTCGACGGCAAGCACACCGTATTCGGTCAGGTCACGGACGGGATGGACGCCGTCGACGCGATCGAGGGCCTCCCCACCGGAGGTCAGGACAGGCCGGTGGATCCCCCGAAGATCGAGTCGATCACGCTCGATCCGGCCTAACCGGGATCAGGCAAGCCGACGGTGAGGGGGCGCTAGCCTTGGACCACCCCCCAGAGAGCGGCAGAAGGAGACAGGATGGCGAGTGTCGAGCAGCGCACGCGGGCGGAGACCAACGGCGGTGCCACCGCCGCGAGCATCCCGGTCGAGAACCCGGCGACGGGTGAGCTGATCACCACCGTCCCGACCTTGGGGGGGGCCGAGATCAAGGACATGGTCGCGCGGGCGCGGGCCGCGCAGCCCGGCTGGGCGGCGCTCGGCTTCGAGGAGCGGGGACAGGTATTCCGCCGCGCGCAGAAGTGGATGCTCGACAACGCCGAGCGGGTGATCGACGTCGTCACCTCGGAGACGGGCAAGACGGTCGAGGACGTGCAGATCACCGATCTCGGCTGCACGGTGGCGGCGCTGGGATTCTGGGCCAAGCGCGGACCGAGGTACCTCGCCGACGAGCGCGTGTCGTCGTGGCTCAGCCCGGTCACGCTGGGCAAGAAGCTCGTCGTCCGCTACGCGCCCGTCGGCGTGGTCGGCGTCATCGGCCCGTGGAACTACCCGATCCTGAACTCGTTCGGTGACTGCATTCCGGCGCTGGTGGCCGGCAACAGCGTGATCCTGAAGCCGAGCGAAGTGACGCCGCTCAGCTCCCTGCTGATGGAGGAGATGCTCGGCCAGTGCGGGGTTCCCGAAGCGGTATTCCAGGTCGCGACCGGCGACGGGACGACCGGGGCGGCACTGATCGGCGAGGTGGACTGCCTGATGTTCACCGGGTCCACGCCAACGGGCAAGAAGGTGGCCAAGGCGGCGGCCGAGGCGCTGATCCCCTGCTACCTCGAGCTCGGCGGCAAGGACCCGATGATCGTGTGTGCCGACGCCGACGTCGAGCGGGCCGCCAACGCCGCCTCGTTCTACTCGATGAACAACGCCGGTCAGGTGTGCATCTCGGTCGAGCGCGTCTACGTCGAGGCGCCGGTGTACGACGAGTTTGTCGAGCGCGTTACCGAGAACATCCGGGTCCTGCGCCAAGGCGCCCCGGACGGCGGCCCGGGAACGGTCGACGTCGGTGCGGTGATCTTCCCGCCGCAGATCGACATCGTCGACGATCACGTCCGTGACGCCGTCGACAAGGGTGCCAAGGTACTCACCGGCGGCCACATCCGGCCGGGCGCCGGGCGCTTCTACGAGCCCACCGTGCTCGTCGACGTCGATCACTCGATGAAGTGCATGAACGAGGAGACGTTTGGGCCGACGCTCCCGATCATGAAGGTGCCCGACGTCGAGGAGGCGGTCAAGCTTGCCAACGACTCGCCCTACGGCTTGCAGGCCAGCGTGTGGACAAGGGACGTCCATCGCGGCGAGGCGCTCGCCCGGCGGATCGAGGCGGGCGTCGTGTGCGTCAACGACGCCCAGGTCAACTACACAGCGCTCAACCTCCCCATGGGCGGCTGGAAGAGCTCGGGCCTCGGCACCCGTCACGGCTGGGGCGGGATCCGCAAGTACTGCAAGGTCCAGTCGCTGCTCGTCACCCGCCTCGCCCTCAAGCGGGAGCTGTTCATGTTCCCCTACAAACCGGGGCGGAGCCGGTTGCTGCGGCGGGGGTACGCGCTCCTCTACGGGCGCGGAGACCGGGGTTAGCTCAACGACGCAAGGGCGCTCTGCGCCCGCGCGAGGACGATCGAGGGAATCGGCGGGAAGTCAAGCTTGGCGCCGAACAGCTGGCCCGTAGTCAGCGCGTAGGCGATCCAGCTGGTGATGAGATCCTTCTTGCTCGTGTTCTGGGGGACGATCACGTAGGTGAAGGTCGAGATCGGATAGGCGATCTTGGCGCTCCCCGGCGGGTCGACGATCGACAGCGCGTTGTCGGCGGGGATCGAATGGACCGAAGCCGCGGCGCTGGCGATGTTCCTTACGTTTGGGTACTCGAAGTTCCCGGCGGCGTTCTCGACCGCGACGGCCCCGAGGCCGCCGAAGCTGAGCAGGTAGGAGGCGGCAACGTACGCGATGGCGCCGTTGGTGTTGGTGAGGATCGCGGTGACGCCGCCGTTACCTTTCCCGCCGACCCCGGTCGGGAAGGGCACCATGGTCCCGTAGCTGAACTTGGTCGCCCAGGTGTGACTGACGGCGGAGAGGAATTGCGTGAACGCGTACGTGTCCCCGGAGCCGTCGCTGCGGAAGACCACGGTGATCTTCCGGTTGGGCATCTTGACGCCCGGGTTCAGGGAGCGGATCTGAGAGTTGTCCCAGTTGGTG
>JALYZL010000104.1 GCA_030948875.1 Actinomycetota bacterium | reverse complement strand
ACCCTGACCCGTGCTGCGAAATGCCGGACCACCAGGGGAAACGCAGCACGCCGCGGCCTGGCGTCCCACGGGACATCAGATCGCGGCGCCGGCCGCGCCACCCCTCGACCAGATGAGCACTCTCTCTCAGTCAGCGCGGATGCCCATCGCGACCGGTCCCGCAACGCGCGGACCCGAGGGTCACGCCTTCTTGCGCGCCCCCGGCAGCAGCGGGGACCCGAGCCCGGTTACCCGCCAGCCATTCGACGTGTCGACGAGCTCGACGGCGGTCAGCGCGCCGAGCTGGCGCCGCGCGCCGCTGAGCGTGAGCGCCTCTGCCTTTCCGCCGTTGATCACCACGCGCCCGATGGCCAGGGTTGGGTCGCGGACCGAGCCGAGGTAGATCTGCATCGCCTTCACGCAGGACAGCCCGATGACGGCGAAGTGCTCGAGCAGGTTCGGAGCGAGGACCTGGTCGCACAGGGTCCTGGCGTCCTTGGTGGCCACGGACTGGGCAAATTGCTGCACCTTGGCCTTGACCTGGTCGCTCGTGCTCGTGCCGCAGCCGCCGAGCGCGCACGCCGCGACGGCCAACCCCATCGCTATCCGGCTCCTCCCGGCGACCGACATCGTGTGAAGAGTACTCTGAGATGGTGTCTCGTAGATCCGTACCAGGGGTAGGTTCGTATACAAGCTATGACTCATCCAGGAGCTTGACGGGCGTCTGAAGTATGAATCGAGATCCACTAAAGGATGGGCACGGCCGTCTGATCGGTGATGTGCGCATATCGGTTACCGATCGCTGCAACTTCCGCTGCCAATACTGTATGCCCGCAGAGGGCCTCGCCTGGCTTGAGCGCGACGAGATCCTGACCTTCGAGGAGATCACGCGCGTGGTCTCCCTGCTCTCCTCGATGGGTGTCGGCGACGTCCGCCTGACCGGCGGCGAGCCGCTCGTGCGCCGGGGATTCCCCAAGCTGGCGGCCATGCTCCACGAGCTCGAGGACGTCCACGACCTCTCGCTCACCACCAACGGCTTCCTGCTCGAACGCGACGCGGAGGCGCTGGTGGCCGCCGGGATCAACCGCTTCAACGTGTCGATCGACTCGTTGCAGCAGGACCGCTTCTTTGAGCTCACGCGCCGCGACGTGCTTCCCAGGGTGCTGCGCGGTCTCGAGCATCTCGCCTCCTTCCCTGAGGCCCACCCGATCAAGGTCAACGCGGTGGCGATCCGGGACTTCACCGAGGAAGCTGTGCTCCCCTTCGCGAAGATGGCGCGCGAGACTCCCTACGAGATTCGCTTCATTGAGTTCATGCCGCTCGACGCCGACCAGGAATGGACGCCCGAGCAGGTGCTCACAGGCGCGGAGATCCGCGCGACGATCGAGGAGGTCTATCCGCTCGAGCTCGAGCCCAGGGAGCCCAGCGCCACGGCGCGCGTCTATCGCTTCGCTGACGGTCAGGGCCGGATCGGCTTCATCAACCCGGTCTCCGAGCCCTTCTGCGGGGACTGCAACCGGATCCGCCTGACCGCCGAGGGGAAGCTCAGGACGTGCCTGTTCTCCCTGGGCGAGACCGACCTGCGAGAGCCCCTACGCGAGGGTGCCAACGACCGCGAGCTCGAAGAGATCATCCGCGACGCCGTGTGGCGCAAGGAGCTCAAGCATCATGTGGGTGAGGCAGGTTTCGTCCGGCCCGCGCGGTCGATGTCCGCGATCGGAGGCTGACCGCCCCCGGGACCAGGAGCCCGGCGACGAAGCAGGCGACGAGGAAGGCGGTCGCCATCACGAAGGTGTCGGTGAAACCGGTCACCGTGGGCAGGCCGTGGGCGACGTTGTGGGCGATGAAGGTCGCCGATAGCTGGCCGCCGAGCGCGCCGCCGAGGGTGCGCATTACCGTGTTCATGCCGCTCGCCACCCCGGTCTGGTGCGGCGGCACTGCCTGCACGATGAGGTTTCCGAGCGCCGCGAAGGCGAGGCCCATCCCAATCCCGAGCAGGGTCGCAGCGATCAACAGGTCATAGGGGTGGCCGTGGGCGAGTGCGAGAAGCAGGAATGATCCCGCGGTGAACGCCGAACCGATCAGCAGCGCGACCTTCGAGCCCCAGCGGCGCGAGATCGCCCCCGCCGCCGTGCCGAGGACGATCATCCCGAGCGTGGCAGGGAGCAGGTAGAAGCCGGAGACGAGCGTTGACGCACCGAAGCCGAAGCCGGTGCTCTTGGGGAGCTGCGCGAACTGGGGAAAGATGATGAAGGAGGAGTACATCCCCGCGCCGAGCAGGAAAGCCGCCACATTCGTCGTCCACACGCCGCGGATGCGCATCATCGTCATGTCGATCAGCGGCTCGCGGCTGCGAACCTCGACCAGCACCCAGGCCACGCAGATGAGCGCGCCGACGGCGATCAGTCCGAGCGTCCTGGCCGACCCCCAGCCCCAGCCGATCGTCTCGCTCACCGCGATCAGGATCACCGAGATCCCGACGCTCATCAACGCCGCAGCGAGCCAGTTCACCCGCCCGGGGACCCGCACCGGGGACTCGGGCACGAACCGCCAGGTGCACACGGCCGAGACGACGATCACGATCAGCGGGATCCAGTAGAGCCAGTGATAGCTCAGGTGCTGGATGATCAGGCCGGCGAGAACGATGCCCAGCCCGCCGCCGACCCCGAGGATCGAGGAGAGGATCCCGATGCTCCCGGCCACCTTCTCGCGGGGGAACTCGTCGCGCACGATCCCGAAGGCGAGCGGGAAGATCCCGCCGCCGGCGCCCTGGATCACGCGGGCGGTAATCATCACCGGCAGCGAAGTGGCCAGGGCCCCTAGAAGCGTGCCCCCAACCAGGACGACGAGGGTCCAGAGAAGCACGCGCTCCTTGCCGTACATGTCCCCCAGGCGCCCGAGGATCGAAGTGCCCACCGAGGCGGAGAGCAGGTAACCGGTGAGCAGCCAGGTGACGCCGCTCTCGCTCGCGTGCAGGCTGTGCTGGATCGAGGGGAGCGCCGGGACGACGGTGGAGCTGAGGGCCGCGTAGGCCACGCCCGCGAGACAGAGCACGGCCAGCGTGACGTTGGGACGCACGCGCTTGGAATCAGGTTCGGTCATGTGCTTTCAGGCAGCGGACAGCCACGTTTGACAACGCGAAGACTGAAGCCCGTCCCTCCCTGCAGGGCCTCGGGTACTATAGCGGAATGAGCATTCCGCCCGTCGCGCTGAAGGCCGCCTGGGCGGATCTCGCCCCCGAGGCCAAGCGGGCGCGGCTGCTCAAGGCCGCGGGCGAGGTTTTCGCGCGGGACGGCCTCGACACCTCGATGCCGATCGTTGCGGCGGCTGCGGGCGCGGGCATCGGCAGCGTGTACCGCCAGTTTCCCTCCAAGCAGGAGCTGATCGCCGAGCTCGTCTCAGGTCGCCTCGACCAGATCGCCGAGGGCGCGCGCCAGGCGGGCGCCCGGGAGGGCGACCGCTGGGCCGCGCTCACCGAGATGTTGTGGCGTCTGGTCGAACGCAACTCCTGCGACGACTTCTTCGGCGAGGCGATGCTCACGGTCTCAGACCACCCGGCCGTCATCGCCGCGCACGAGCGCGCCAGCGAAGCGCTCAACCAGCTGCTCATCGACACGCGCGCCGAGGGTCGTCTGCGTAGCGACTCGACGCCGGTGGACCTGCGGCTGCTGTTCGCGGCGACCCGGGCGGCCAAGCAGGTCGAGCCGACCGCCTGGCGCCGGATGCTCGAGCTTCTCATCGATGCCCTCGACACTCGCCGCGGGCGTTAATCCGCCCGCAAGACCACCACCGCATCATCTCCCCAGATGTTGCTGTTGATGCTGTTCGCCTTGGTCGCCGGCGCGGGCACGGCGATCACGCCCTGCGTCATCCCGGTCCTGCCGGCACTCTTCTCCGCGAGCGCGCTCGGCGGGAGGCGGCGCCCGTTGGGGATCATCGTCGGCCTGGCGCTGACCTTCACCATCGCCATCGTCGCCCTCGCCCAGATCGCCAAGGGCGTGGGCCTCGCCAGCGGCGCGACGCGCACGCTCGCCGTCATCGTCCTGGTCGCCTTCGGGCTGGTGATGCTCGTACCGGAGCTCGCCGAGCGCGTTCAGGCTCCCCTCTCGCGCCTGGCGCGCTTCGGCCCCCGCTCCCGCGGCAGCGGGTTCTGGTCCGGTCTCTTGGTGGGCGCGGCGCTCGGCTTTGTGTGCGCGCCGTGCGCCGGGCCGATTCTCGCGGCGGTCATCTCAGTCAGCGCGTCGGGCAACACCTCCGCGCGCGTCGTCGCCGTCGCCATCGGCTACGTCGCCGGGCTCAGCGCGGTGCTCACGATCTACTCGATCGGTGGCAGGCGGGTGATGGACCTGGTTCGCCGCAAGGCCGCGGCCACGTGGTCGAGCGGACGCTCGGCGTTGTCCTCCTCCTCACCGGCGTCGTCATGGCGACCAACCTCGACGTGCGCTTCGAGGAAGCGCTCGCGAGCTCCAAGAGCCTGCCCTCGTTCTTCACCGACCCGACCCGCTCGCTCGAGAGCTCGAACGCTGTCCAGAACCGCCTCGCCGCGCTGCGCCCCACCTCTCGCTTCACC
>JALYZL010000101.1 GCA_030948875.1 Actinomycetota bacterium | reverse complement strand
GCGTGGTGCTCGACTTCGGGGACTGAAAAGCGACGCCCAGGCGAGCTGACGCGAGCCGGAGTGACGACGCTCGCTTCTGGTAGCCAGAACCCCGGGGCGTCTCGGCTTGCGGCCAGCTCATCGCGAGCTACAGGAGCATCCGCGGGCGCTGAGCTCACTGCCGCTCGCCAGGGCAGCGAGAGTCTCGACCGGTCGAACCGAGCGTCGCCACAGCGGGGTTCCGACCCGAAGTCTGCGCGTGACAACCCCAAGCGCTAGTCGCTGCGTGCCCTCGATCGGCCGTGCCTCTGGCGCGAAGCTGTCGGTGCTCGTGATGCCTCCAGGTCGCAGGTGCTGGACGTCGTAGACGCGAGGCTCTCTAGTGGTCTCATCGGAGGTGACATTTCGGCCGCTCGGTCGATGCGGGACCGCGATGCAGCGCCGGTAGCTCCGCGGTCTGTCGCGCGACGCGAGTAGCAGCCAGCCCGGGTGGATCCGCGCCGTGTTGGCGCGGGCCATACTTTCCGGCGTTGCGTTGGCCATCGGTGGGGGTGGCCGTACACTCACGCACGCTATGCGGGTCGCGATCGTTTCCACCTATCCTCCTCGCGCTTGCGGGATCGGCACGTTCTCGCGCGATCTCCGCGGAGCGCTGCTTGCCGCCGATGGGGTGACCGCTGTTGACGTGGCGGCGATCGTGCACGATGAGGGCGCCGGGCAGGCGCCCGAGGTGGTCGCGCGGATCCTCCAGGACCGGGGCGGCGACTACGCTGCTGCCGCTCACGTGTTCGACCGCCGCGGGGACGACGTCGTCGCGATCCAGCACGAGTACGGCATCTTCGGCGGGCCCGACGGGGCACACGTGCTGTCGCTGGCCCGCGAGCTGCGACAGCCCATGGTCCTGACGCTGCACACCGTCCTAGCGTCCCCGTCGGTACACCGGGCCGAGACGCTGCGCGGTCTGTGCAGCCTGGCCACGCTGGTGTGCGTGTTCACCGAGACCGCAGGGCGCATGGTCCTCGACGCCCAGTTGGTATCGCCCGAGCGCGTGCGCGTCGTGCCGCACGGCGCGCCAAGGGAGCTGCTGTCCGCGCCCAACGGCGACGGGCGCAGGCGGATTCTGCGCCTGCCGCGCCGTCCCGGTAGCGACGCCCGGCACGCGATCGACGCGAGTCGCTGCGTGCTGGCCACTTTCGGTCTGATCTCGCCCGGCAAGGGTATCGAGACCGCAATCGCGGCGATGCCCATTATCGTTGAGCGTCACCCGAAGGCGGTGTATCTGATCGCCGGGCAGACCCATCCTGAGGTGGCCAAGCAGCACGGCGAGGAGTACCGGCTCTCGCTGGAGCGCCTCGCTCGGGATCTCGGCCTGGGTGACCACGTCCTTTTCGACGACCGTTTTCTGAGTACGGAGGACCTCTCGTCGATGCTCGGCGCCACGAGCATCTACTTGACGCCGTACCGCTCGCGCGAGCAGATCGTGTCGGGCGCCCTGACTTTCGCCTTGGTCGCCGGCTGCCCGACGGTTTCGACCCCCTACTACTACGCGGAGGACCTGCTCGCCTCCGGGGCTGGGGTCATCGTTCCGTTTGACGACCCGGACGCCCTGGCCGGGGCGGTCAACGGCCTGCTTGACGACCCTGAGCGGCTCGACCGTGCGCGGCGCGCGGCGCGCGCCGTCGGACGCGAGCTGACCTGGCCCCAGGTGGGCCGGCAGACCGCCGAGGTGCTGCGCGAGGCAATCACCCTCGGGGCGCCGTGTGCAGTGAGGCGCCCGGCCTCGACGACGCTGCCGCGGGCGCGCACCTCGCATCTGTTGACGCTGGTCGATGACGTCGGCATCATCCAGCACGCCGACGGCATCGTGCCCGCCCGCTCCTCGGGCTACTGCACCGACGACGTCGCTCGTTTGGCCATCGTTGCCCTCGGCCTGCGCAAGATGACGGGGGAGGAGGCCTACAACCGAATGCTGGCACTCAGCCTCGGCTTCGTCCGTCACGCCTGGCGCGCCGATGGCCAGGGCATGCACAACCTGCTGTCCTATGATCGCCGCTGGTTGGACGAGCCGCACGGCGGCGATCACCTCGGGCGGGCGGCGTGGGCGCTCGGCGAGGTGCTGGGGGCCGATCTGCCGCCCGCGCTGCTCGAGCCCAGCCGGATCCTGCTGCGCGAGATGCTGCCCGCGCTCGCGGCCCAGCACTGGCCTCGCACGATCGCGTTCGCGATTCTCGGCTTGGCCCACGCCGACCCAGCGGCGGTGGGCGACGACGGAGACGCGGTCCTGCGCGCCCTAGCTCAGCGCCTCGCCGGTCAGCAGCGCACCAACGCGTCGCCCGACTGGTACTGGGCCGAGGACGTGCTGACCTATGACAACGCCCGGCTGCCCCAGGCGCTGATCGCCGCGGGAGCGCGGCTGGGCGACGAGCAGCTGCTGCGCGACGGTGTGCGCGCGCTGGACTGGTACGCGGGTGAGCTGGGCAGCGAGGGCCCGTGCGTGCGCCTGGTCGGCCATCACGGCCGCCGCCGCGGCGAGCCCCATCCCGGTGACGGCGATGAGCAGCCGCTTGATGCAGCCGCCCTTGTCGAGGCGGAGGTCGAGGCGTTCGCCGCCACGGGCGCCGAGACCCACGCCCGCCGTGCGGTGCGCGCCTTCGAGTGGTTCCTGGGCCGCAACCGGCTCGAGCGTTCGGTCCTCGATTTCGCCACGGGGGGCTGCCACGACGGCCTCGGCGAGCACACGGTGAACCTCAACGAGGGGGCCGAGGCGACGCTCGCCTACCTGCAGGCCTTGCTCGTCGTCGACGCCGCCGGCCTGCAGGCCAACCTCCGCGCGTGAAGCTCGCGCTGCTCGGCCCGATCGCCTGGCGCACCCCTCCCCGCCACTACGGTCCGTGGGAGCAGGTGACAGGGCTCCTCGCCGACGGCCTCGTCGCGCGGGGCGTCGACGTTACGCTCTTCGCCACGCTCGACTCGGTCACGCAGGCGAAGCTCGACGGGGTATGCCCGCGTCCCTACGAGGAGGACCCAGAGCTCGACGGGCGGGTGTGGGAGGCGCTGCACGTCGCCCACGCGCTGCGCCGCTCGAGCGAGTTCGACCTGATCCACAACAACCTCGACTGGCTGCCGCTGGCGTTCTCGCGGCTCGCCCGGGCGCCGATGGTCACCACCATCCACGGCTTCTCCTCGCCCCGGATCCTGCCGGCGTACCGGAGCTCGCGCAGCGCCTTCATCTCGATCTCGGACGCCGACCGTTCCCCTGAGCTCAGGTACATGGCTACCGTGCATCACGGCGTCGACCCGAGCGTGCTGCCGTTCTCGCCCTCAACGAGCGACACCTTGGTTTGTTTCGGTCGTATCCACCCCGACAAGGGCACGGCAGACGCTGTGGAGATTGCCCGCCGCGCCGGTCGCCCCCTCGTACTCTGCGGACCCGTGCAAGACAAGCGCTACTTCGCCCAGGACATCGGGCCGCACGTTGACGGCGACCGCGTCCGCTACCTGGGCTCGGTCGGGCCGCTCGAGCGCGCCCGGGTGCTGGGCGCCGGCGCCTGCCTACTGCACCCGATTGCCTTCGCTGAGCCGTTCGGCCTTGCGGTGGTGGAGGGGATGCTGTGCGGCACCCCGGTGGTCGCCTACCCTCGCGGGTCGATGCCCGAGATCATCGAGGACGGAGTCACCGGGGTGCTCGCCAACGGGGTGAACGCGGCCGTTGCGGCCGTCGAGCGGGCCGTGGGCCTTGACCGCGCCGCGTGTCGGGCGGCAGCCGAACGCCGCTTCTCCGTCGGGCGCATGATCGATAATTATCTTCGCGTCTATGACAGCGTCCTCCGCAGCGACCAGCGCGTCGCTCTTCACGCGCCACCCCGGTAACCCACTGCTCGCGCCGGAGCGCTGGCCCTACCCCATCAACGCCGTGATGAACGCCGGGGCCACCAGAGTCGACGGCCAGACCGTGCTGCTCTGCCGCGTCGAGGACCGCCGCGGCTTCTCCCACTTGGCCTGCGCCCGATCGCGGGACGGCATCTCGAACTGGGTCGTAGACGAGCAGCCGGCTTTAGCCATCGACGACCAGCACCCCGAGGAATCGTGGGGCCTGGAGGACCCGCGCGCGACCCGCGTCGACGAGCTCGGCCGGTGGATCATCACCTACACGGCGTTCGGCCCCGACGGACCAGGAATCTCGCTCGCGCAGACCGAGGACTTCAAAACCTTCGAGCGGATCGGGATCGTGATGATTCCCGAAGACAAAAACGGTGTCCTGCTGCCGCGCCGAGTGCTGGGCGACTGGGTGCTGTTCCACCGCCCGACGTCCTCCGTCATTGCGGGTGACATCCTGCTTTCACGCTCAACCGACCTCAAGACCTGGCGGCCGCCTGAGCTGGTGATGAGCCGCCGGCCCGGGGGCTGGTGGGACTCCGCGCGCATCGGCATGGGACCCCCGCCTCTGGAGACACAGCATGGCTGGCTCGTCGTCTACCACGGCGTTCGCCACACGGTCGCCGGCGGCCTGTACCGCACCGGCCTGGCCCTGCTTGACCTCGAGAACCCCGCCCGCGTCCTGCGCCGCTCCGAACAGTGGGTGCTCGGACCCCAGGCACAGTTCGAGGTCACCGGCGACGTCCCCAACGTAATCTTTCCCTGCGGCCTCGTGCACGACCGCGACAACGACACCCTATATCTCTACTACGGCGCCGCCGACACGCGAATCGGCCTGGCCACCGCGCGCTGCTCACAAGTGCTCGATTACCTGCTGCAGTGCCCACCGGGCTGAGACGCGTCGCGCAGATCGCACGCCACAGCCCGAACCGGAGGACCTGAGAACAATCGTGCAACGAGCTGCTGCACGATTTGACGCGAAGGCGATACGCGCTGCCAGCCCCCGGCTATCTGCCGCGTTGGCCTCAAGCTAACCCACGCGATCAATGATCGCGTGGGTAAGCGACCCGGACATCGGTCCAGTCAGCACGTGCCGCGTCCTGATCAGCGAACCGTTACAGGCAACCTCCCTGCACTAGGCCGTGAGACGCACCTACCGCCGTCGGCGGAGATGCGTCCGCCTCTACTTCGAGCTCTGAAGTAGGAGGGGCGCCGGCCGCTGAGGCTTGGGTCCGACCGCGTGCGTTGCGCTCGGGGACACCGCGATGTAGCGTGGCGCCCCTAGAAACGCTAGCGGCTAGTCCGTTTTCCAAATGAGGAGCACCAGATGGCTTATGGCGTCGTGCATCACTTCGTCGGCGGTACCGAGGAGCAGTACCAGGCTTCGGTCGCAGCCGTGCACCCGAGCGACGGAAGCTTGCCCGAGGGCCAGGTGTCTCATGTCGCCGGCCCGACCGGGGACGGGTGGTTGATCGTGGCGATCCACGATTCGAAGGAGAGCTGGGAGAAGTTCCGTGACGGAACGCTCATGCCCCGGATGCAGGCAGGAATAGAGGGAGGGTTCGCCGGACCGCCCGAGGAGACAGGGTTCGAAGTCAACCACCAGGTGTCCGGCTAACGCCGGCGGACGGCTCGCGGAAGCGTCTGCGAAGGCTCGAAGATGCTCCTGTACCCCAGGCAGGTGTGTCTCGCTCATCGCCAAAGCAGATGCCACCTCGCTCCCGATAGAGCGGACCGCCTAGGCCCAGCAGCACCAAGCGCCAGGTTTAAGTCGGCGACCCGCGATCGCATCGCGCGAATTGCGCTCGTCCGCGCCAAACGGCGTTCCTCTCGAGG
>JALYZL010000095.1 GCA_030948875.1 Actinomycetota bacterium | reverse complement strand
GACAAGCGCCTCGCGACCCTGTCCCCGCCGCGCGACGACCACACGAGCGCCCAGCGCGCGCACGCCGGCCCGGATCGCGACGGGGATGAAGAGGACGGCGGCCCGCGAGTCTGCTCCTGCCGGGACTGGCGGCGAGGTTGCCCGCATCCTGAACCGGCCCGTGGCAGCGTTGTAGCTTAGGCCTTGCAGGTTCCCGGCGACGTACAGCGGATACGTCCGCGAGCTCAGGCGGATCCGGTCCCGCTGCGCCACACCAGAGCCGAACGGAGGGCCGTAGACGCCCCAGAAGGCCGTGGGGTTGATGTCGTTGGCGTTCTCCTTCCACAGCCACAGCGATCCGCCGAGCGCGAAGACATCCTGCTCCCGGTAGTGGGCGGTGAGGATCGTGTGCGTCTCGGCGGGGTTGCAGCCGAACTCCCCGACCCACAGCGGGAGTCCGAGGTGCTTGGCGTCAGAGATCGCGCTCAGGTAGCCGCCGTCCATGGGGAACGTAGGCGGCGTGAACGTGCGCGTATAGACGTGCGGCTCGTAGACGACGTTGCGATATCTGCTGTAGCGCGACCAGCTGACGGTGATGTTGCTGGCGTCCGTGACGTCGCGAAGCGCCCCCGGTTCGATGAAGAACAGCTGCCGGAAGCGATGGACGCGATGAAGCACGCCGGCGATCACCTTCGCGTAGAACGGCAGCAGCACGGACGCGTCGGTGCCGGGGAGCTTGAAGAAGGTCGGCTCGTTGAGGACGTCGTAGCCGGCGACTGTCGGGTCGTTGCGGAAGCGGCGCGCGAGCGCGGCGACCGCGGCGGTGAAGTGCTCGCGCAGGCCGATACCGTCGGGGGCCGTGGCATCGGTGAAGAACTTCGCGAAGTCCTCCTCGACCGCCGGGTCAAGTTCGCGTGTCCCGTGCAATGCGCACACGGGCTGGGCGTGGATGCTTGCCCACTGTGGCGCCCCGTCATAGCCGCGGATCGGCTGATAGGGCGCGGTGCAGTGATCGTTGCTGGTGGAGTACAGGTACTTGCTCCAGGCGTCCTGGTGCATGTCGAGGATCACGTAGATACCGGCACTCCGCGCCCAGCCGACGACCTGGGCGATCCGATTGATGTACCGGCGATCGATATGCCCCGGTGACGGCTCGAGAAGACTCCACGAGAGGTTCAGCCGGATCGCGTCGTAGCCGAGCACGCGCATCTGAGCGAAGTCCCGCTGACAGACGACGACGCCCTCAACGCGAGGATCGTCACGGGGGCAGGCGCCGCGCGCGTAGCGAGCCGCGTCGGTCGGGTATGAGACCCGCAGGTCCGGCCGCCAGTAGTCGACCAGCCCGTCGACGTTGACGCCGCGCAGCAGCACCTGGCGCCCGTGCCCATCAGTGATCTGGTGCACACCGGCCGGCCCTCCCACCGAGCCGACGTGCAGGAAGTCGAGGCCCGTTCGGGGAAGCGCCACGGCCCCGGTCGGAAGCGCGAGCGCACAAAAAAGCAGCGCCAGGGCGATGGCGGTTCGTGCCCCGAGACGGCTCGTGAACAAACGGTCGTCTCCCGCGCTATTGACTGGGAGTCGCATTCGGCCCGGGCGGCGGGGGAGCCAGCCGGCCGCCGCGTATGGCATGCCACAGGATGCGATCGAACATGTCCTGCGGGACGCGGTCGATGTGCAAGAAGTCATACCCGCGCGTCAGGGCGCGGTTGGCAGCCGTATTGGGGTTGCGCTGCAGGAGCGGATAGGTCGGCGTCCGTGCCCGGTAGGGGGCGGCGTTGACCGGCTGCGAGGTGAAGGCGTCGTACATCGGGGTTGCGATCCGATCGGGAAAGCCGACGGGCTTCATGCCGAGGATGAGCTCGATTGAGCGGATCATCGAGAGCATGTCGTATCGGGTGTGAATGACCGCGCCCTGCTTGGCGTAGGGGCTGAACACGCCGGCCGGCATCCGGTGCGCGTCGACGTGATCGGCGCCGTCCTGGGAGTCGTCCTCGATCGTGAAGATGGCCGACGAGCGCCAGATATTCGAGCGGGAGATGAGGTCGACGATCTGGCCAAGTCCGTAATCGTTCTCGGCGACCATCGAGCGGGGCGTGCGCGCCCCGGGGGAGACACCGTTGGTGTGATCGCTGGGCAGGACCATGTAGTTGAAGGCCGGGACCGAGCCCGCGGCGACTTGCCGCGTGAACGCGTGCTTGAAACAGTCAAAGCGTGATTCGGCGTTGGCAGCACCCCCGGCCGGGATCGAGGAGTCAAACGTCTCGGCCTTCGCTCCCTTGTTAAGCGACGCATAGATCGAATCGGACCCGATCGAGGTGTCGTTCGGGTAACAGCCGAACGGATATCCGATGTCGGAGTGCTGAAACTTCTGGGTCTCGAGCGCAGCCTGCTTGGCCGTGATGTTCTTGTCCACGACGCCGACGATCTTAAGGACGTTGGGCGGGATGGTGCCGGCGATCGCCTCGCCGTAGTTGGCGTACGAAATGCCCTGATGCTGGGCACGGTCAAACAGGAAGCCGGTCCCCGGCCAGCTGATCGTGTAGGTCCCGAAGTCATAGGGCCGGTTGCGCCCGGCGTAGTTCTGCTCCCAGTTGCGCTGCACGTAATCGGAGACCGCTGCTGCGCTCGTCCAGAAGTGCCCGTCGATCGAGGCCTCGGAGTTTGCGTAGACGTGGTCGAGTAGCGGGAAGCGGCGC
>JALYZL010000070.1 GCA_030948875.1 Actinomycetota bacterium | reverse complement strand
GCGTGGTGGCGGCGGGCGCCACCGCGTTGCCTGCGGCCGCGGCGTTGGTGTGATTCTGGGTCGCGACCGCGGCCTTCGCGGCGTTGATCGCCGACTGGTACTGGCCGACCCCTGAGTTCCCGGTCGTGCTCGACGAGCTCGGCTTCAGGGCGACGATCCACAGCGCGAAGAACGCAACCGTGGCCACCAGCAGGCCGAGCAGCGGACGTGAGGGGCGGGTCATCACGGCCAATTTCGGCAGCGAACGCCGCCGGCATGAGCCCCGGCGGACGTCCCTGGACGGTTCCGGCTACGCCAGCCGCAGACCCAGCTCGCGGAGCTGGGCGGGATCGACGGGCGCGGGGGCGCCGGTCAGCGGGTCGGCCCCGCTCACCGCCTTGGGAAAGGCGATCACCTCGCGGATGTTCTCGCGCCCGGCAAGAATGGCCACAATCCGGTCGACCCCCATGGCGATCCCGCCGTGGGGCGGGGCCCCGTAACGGAGCGCATCGAGCAGGAAGCCGAACCGCGACTGCGCCTCCTCGCGGTCGATGCCGAGAAGCTCGAAGACGCGGTGCTGGAGCTCGGGCCGGTTGATACGGATCGAGCCGCCGCCGATCTCGGAGCCGTCGAGGACCAGGTCATAGGCCCGTGACTTCGCCGTCGCGGGATCGTCCAGGTCGCCGGTCGGGGCCGTGAAGGGATGGTGGGTCGCGTCCCAGCGTCCCTCTTCCGGGCGCCACTCGAAAGCGGGGAACTCCGTGATCCACAGGATGTCGTGGCGGCCCTCGGGGATGAGGTCAAAGCGCCGGCCGAGCTCGAGTCGCAGCGCACCGAGCGACTGCCGGGCCGTGGCCGCCGTGTCGGCGACGATGAGGAGCAGGTCGCCCGGGGTGGCGCCGACGCGCTCGTTGATGGCGGTGATCTCCTCAGGGGTGAGGAACTTGCCGATCGGCGAGCGCCAGCCGTCGGTATTCACGAACGCCCACACCAGCCCTTTCGCCCCGTGCTGCTTGGCGAGCTCGGTAAGCGAGTCGAGCTCCGAGCGGGGCAGCTCGCGCGCGCCCGCGTTGAGTCCGGACACGATGCCGCCGGCTTCGAGTGCGCCCTGGAAAACCTTGAAGTCCGAGCGCGCGACCGCGTCCGAGATGTCGTGGAGCTGGAGCCCGAAGCGGGTGTCGGGGCGGTCTGAGCCGAAGCGTGAGACGGCCTCGTCGTAGGTCATCCGCGGCCAGGGCGGGGGCGCCAGGTCGAAGCCGGCGCGCTCGAACACCGACCCCATCACCGCCTCCATGACCTCGATCACGTCCTCCTCCTTCACGAAGGACATCTCGAGGTCGAGTTGGGTGAACTCGGGCAGGCGGTCCGCGCGCGAGTCCTCGTCGCGGAAGCAGCGCACGACCTGGTAGTAGCGCTCGAGTCCGCCGACCATGAGTAGCTGCTTGAACAGCTGCGGAGACTGCGGGAGCGCGTAGAAGGATCCGGGCGCGGTGCGCGCGGGAACGAGGAAGTCCCGTGCCCCCTCCGGGGTCGACCGGGTAAGGAAGGGCGTTTCCACTTCGAGGAAGTCGCGTTCGTTCAGCACCGCGCGCATGGTGGCGATGACGTCGTGCCGGAGCTCGAGCGCCTCGCGCATCGGCGTGCGGCGCAGATCGAGGGCGCGGTAGCGCAGGCGAAGGTTCTCGTCGACGTCGACGTCCTCGTCGATCGGAAACGGGGGCGTATCGGCGTCCGCGAGCACCTCCATGGTCGCCACCGAGAGCTCGATCTCGCCGGTGGGGAGATCCGGGTTGAAGTTCTTGGCATCGCGCATGACGACCTCCCCGGCCGCCGTCAGGACACCCTCAGAGCGCAGGTCGTGAGCGGCGCGAAACGCCTCCGGGGCGGTCTCGGGGTGGAAGACGAGCTGGAGGATCCCCGAGCGGTCGCGCAGGTCGATGAAGATGAGCCCGCCGTGGTCACGCCGACGGTGCACCCAGCCGGCAACGCGCGCGTGCGCGCTGGCTTGCTCGGCGGTCAGGAGACCGCACCACACATCGCGGTATTCGTTCGGACGGGGCGGCCGCTTCATGGTCATGTCAAGCGGCTCCCACGCAGGATCGTCGGGATGACCGTCTCGAGCTCGATCTCCCGCTGCTCGCCGGACTCCATCTCCTTGAGCGTAATCGGATCGCCGATGATGGCGACGTAGCGAGCGCCGACCCGATCGGCCTGCCTGAGCTGACCCTTGAGCGAGCGGCCTGCGAGCTCGAGCTGGACAGCGAGGCCGGCCCGACGGGCGTTGGTCGCGAGGGCAAAGGCAGTCCGGCGATCGCCACCAGGGGCGATGGCGACGACCAGGTCGACAAGGTTCGGCGCCACTGGAAACTCTCCGGCAGCGAGGAGCATGCGCTCGATTCCGGCCGCCCAGCCCGACCCGGGAGTCGAGGGCCCGTCGAGCTGCTCGATGAGCCGGTCGTAGCGACCGCCGCCGCCGACCGCGCTCTGGGCGCCCAGCGTGCCGCTCGTGAATTCGAACAGCGTGCGCGTGTAGTAGTCGAGGCCGCGGACAAGGGTCGGGTCGATCTCGTACGGGAGCCCCGCCTCGTCGAGCAGCGCGCGCACCTCCTGAAAGTGCTCCGCGTCCTCGGGGGCGAGCCGGTCGAGGAGCACCGGGGCGCCTGCCATGACCGCTTGCGTCCCCGGATGCGAGGAGTCGAAAGCGCGTAGGGGGTTGGCGTCGATCCGACCGCGGACCTCGGCACTCAGCTCTTCTTCGCGCGCACGCAGGTAACGCTGGAGCTCGTCGCGGTACTCGGCGCGCGTCTCGGGCGTGCCGAGGCTCGAGAGGCGCAGGCGGCGCTCGCGCACGCCGACGGAGTCGAGAAGCTCGGCGAGGAGGAGGATGAGCTCCGCGTCGGCCGCCGGTTCACCGGAGCCGATGGTCTCCGCCCCGACCTGCCAGAACTGGCGATAGCGACCGGACTGCGGCGCTTCGTAGCGAAAGAAGCTCGACAGGTACCAGAGCTTCACCGGTTGGGGGAGCTTGTGCAGTCCGTGCTCGAGGTATGCGCGGCACACCGGGGCGGTGCCCTCGGGACGGAGCGTGAGCGAGCGCCCGCTGCCGTCGTCGAAGGTGTACATCTCCTTCTGGACAATGTCGGTCGCCTCCCCCACGCCGCGCGCGAACAGCTCGGTGGCCTCGAACGCCGGTGTCTCGATCCGCCGGTAGCCGGCGGCGCCGAGGATCCGCCGCGCGTACGACTCGACCACCTCGCGGCGCGCGGCATCGGCCGAAAGCACGTCGAACGTGCCGCGGGGGGCCTGTATCACTGCTGCTGTGCGAGCTCGCGCAGGAAGGGGTTCGTGGCCTGCTCGCGCTCGAGCGTGGTGATGCCCATATGGCCCGGGTACACCGTCGTCTCGCCGGGGAAGGAGCTCACGAGAAGCTCGAGCGATGCAGCCAGCGTCGGCCAGTCGCCGCCCGGTAGGTCGACGCGACCGACCGAGCCCTGGAAGAGGACATCGCCCGAGAGGAGCGCGTTCTCGCTGCGCACCGAGTAGGTTACGTGCCCGGGGCTGTGGCCGGGGGTGAAGAGCACGTCGAGCACGAGGTCGGCGAGCTCGAGCTCATCGCCGCCCTTGACCGTGTGGTCGGCGTCGTAGCTCTCGAATGGCCCAAAGCCGGGCCAGGGCACGAAGTCCATGATGTTGGCGAGCACGAGCGTCTCGAGCTCTGGGCAATAGACGGGTGCGCCTGTCGCCTTGGCGAGCGGGGCGACGGCCCCGATGTGGTCGAAGTGCGTGTGGGTGAGGAGGATCGCCTCGATCGTCACCCCGAGGTCCTCGGCCGCCTTGAGCAGGCGCTCAGGCTCGTCGCCCGGATCGACGATCACCGCCTTGTCCGAGCCCTTGGCGCGGACGATGAAGCAGTTTTCCGCCAGCGGCCCTACCGTGAACATGCGCACGTCGATCATCGGCCTTCGTCCCGCTTGCGGATCCGGCGGTTATAGAGGAACTGGTCCATGTAGTAGCCGAGGGCCACGTAGAGGCCGAACGCGCCGACCGCAAAGAGGGCACCCAGTCCGACCCGCGCCGCGATCGTCCCTTTCGAGGTGAGCAACAGGAAGACGAACATGAGCGCGGCGGCGAGCCCCGCGCGCTTGGCCGCGGCCTTCCACGTCGGCGGCGTGTACAGCCGCCGCTCGCGCGCCGTGGCGCGATCGTCCTTCTTCCTCTCATCGGGGGTCGGCGGGCGCCCGGTGCGGCCCCGGGTCTCGATCGTCCCCGCCGCGTTTCCGCGGTGCTTGGTGCGGCGCTTGCGCTTGGTCTGAGCCATGGTCGATATCTAGCTTACGCGCCCGGGCGGGTAACGGGGGGCGAATTCGCGAGGGCATGCTCGATGAGATCCCGGCTGGGGTCGAAACCGGGGATCGGCACCTCGTCCGGGAAGCCCTCGAACGCCTCGCGCGGCGCGAGGCCGACGAGCTCGGCGCGGGCCACGGGGGCGTGGCGCGAGACCGCGGCGATGACGTCGGCGAGGCTGGTCGAGCGGTGCTCCTCGACGTTGGTCGAGACCTGGGCGACGCCTTTGGCCTCGAGGTAAACGCCGATGGCGCGCACGCCGCTGAGCCCCTCGCTCCCGCCCTCGCGGATCAGCGCCGCGATGGCGCGCGCCTGCTCCAGGGTCGCCGGGGTGGCGAGCTCGAGGTTGAAGGCGATCAGCGGGGCGCGCGCGGCCACGAGGACCGCTCCGGCGGTGGCGTGCATCTTTTGGGGTCCGAAGTCGGCGGTGAGCTCGCCGCTCTCGATCCGCCGCGCGAGCTCCTGCGGACCGCCGCGACGAAGCTCGCCGCGCGTGCGTGCCTGCGCGAGCTCGCCGTAGATGAAGACCGGGAGCTCGAGCTCTGAGCCGAGCATGTCGCCGAGCACGAGCGCCTCGGCGCATGCCGCACCGCGGGTGGCCTCGTCGAGATAGACAATCGGCGCGACGTCGATCGCTCCCACCCGCGGATGCTCGCCCCGCTGGGCGCCCAGGTCGACCTGGGCGATCGCCTCGCGCGCACCCGCGAGCACGTGTTCGGCGAGGGCGCCCGGCTCGCCGGCGAGGGTGAAGACGCTGCGATTGTGGTCGGGGTCGCTGTGCACGTCGAGCAGCCGCGCGTCGAACGCCGCCGCGATCGCGTCAATTTTCCTTCGGTCGCGGCCCTCGGAGACGTTCGGTACCGCGAGGAGAGTGTTGCCCTCGGCGCCGTTCACGCGGTCGGCAGCACGAAGCGCCCGGCGTCGAGGACCCGGATGCCGTCTATGTCGAGGCTCGCGTCAAGGACCACGGAGTCGAGGTGAATCGGCACTGAGACGTTCCCTCCGATACCGGCGCTCGCCCCGAAGGCAATATGCACGGTGCCGAGGATCTTCTCGTCCTCGAGGACGTTGCCGGTGAGGATCGCCCGGTCGTTGGTGCCGACCCCGAGCTCGGCCAGGTTGGTGCCCTCCTCTCCGTGGGCGGTGAGACGCTGGTAATACTCGGGAGCTAGGCCACCCTCGCCGCCCACGATGCGGCCGTCGCGCAGGGTGATGGTGGCGGGCTCCTCGGTCAGGCCGAGTGGCGCCAAGCTCGCGACGACCGCCGTCCCCTCGCCGCCCACGGGCGAGATGAACCCCTCGCCGGCCGGGAGGTTTCCGAACGCCCCGCGCTCGGTGAGGCTGCCGTCGTCGGGGAGACCTGGGCGTCCGCTCAGGTCGAGCACGAGATCCGTCCCGCGCGGACAGGTGATGTGCGCCGTCCTGCCCGTTGTCAGCACCGCCGCAACAGCGCGGCTGCGCGCCGCCATGGTGTCGAAGTCGACCGCCATCGCGCGCGCGAGCATCTCCTCGGTGACGCCAGGCATGGTGGCGCCGCGGGCGCCGGCCTCACTCGCCCGCTTGCGCGCGGTGGTGTGGCTGAGTGAGCGCGTCGTCGGCGCGATGAACACATCGCACGCGGCGAGCGCCGCGGCGAGCGTGCGCGGCGGCTCTGTGCCGTCCGTCGCGCGCTCGTCCATCACGGCGAGCACGGCGTCGCCACCGGCCGCGGCGGCCTCGTCACGCAGGGCCTCGCCGAGGGCGCGCACCTTGGCGTCGGTGATCACCAGCACGTCTTCTCCAGGTCTCACCTCGAGGCAGCGGCGGATGACGTTGGCGACCGCAGGAGCGAGGTCAGGCACGCTTGCCCGAACCGTGCTGGGTGACCCTGATCGCGTCGGCGCTAGCGGGCGTTTCGAGCGCCGCCGACATCGCGTCCAGGCGGCTGTGGAACGCGCGCGCCACGCGCTGCGCGTGACGCTTGGCGAGTTCCGCGCGCTCGCCAGCGAAGAGCTCGTCGACGGTGTTGCACCATAGCCACAGCCAGCGCTCGAAGTGCCCGCCCCGCAAGCGTGTCTTCATGTGCAGCGCGGCGTGGGGAGCAAAGGCGCCACCGGCGTAGGAGTGTGCGCCGAGAAGGATTGTCTCCCAGAAAGACGCGATCTGCGGGACGTGGGCCTCGACATCGAGCTTGGCGACCTCGACGAAGATCCAGCCGATGATCGGATCCACGAGCGCCTGGCCATAGAAGGCGCGTACGAGCCGCTCACAGTCGGCGCGGGTCTCGATGTCGCGAAGCTCGGTGACGGCACTCATACCGATAACTATGGCGTATCGGGATCTTTGGTTACGCGTCGGCCGCGCGCAGAACATCGGCGCGCATCGGCTGCAGAAAGCAGCGCTCGCCCGGCTGCTCGCCAGGTTCGCCGAGCCGATTGAAAGCCTCGGCCAGTTCGGCCTCGCGCGCGTCGAACACGGTTGCCCTTGCCGGGTCAGCGCTGATAATCCGCGCGCGCAGGGCCGCCAGGCCGGCGATGCACGATCGGACTTCGTACTCGACCGTTTCTATGCGCTCGAGTCGGGCGTGTGCCGCGTCGGCTATGGCGGCTTCGGCGGCCCGGCGCACTTCGAGCTCGTTCTCGACCAGCGTCGTGAGGGCGTAGAAGTCGCCCTCGGTGAGCGGCTCGGCGATGTACACCACCCCTCCGGAGCGGAGCACGCGGCGCGCTTCACGGAGGGCTTGCATGAGCTCTGGTGGTGACACGTGGTGCAGCGTGCGCATGAATACGGCGACGTCGACCGAGGCGTCCTCGACCGGCAGCGCCTGCGCGCGCCCGATGAGATAGCGCGCGGCGCCAGCGTCGGTGCCGGCTTCGGCTTCGGCGCGGGCGAGCGCGGGCGCGAGCTGCTCAGCCGAGATCTCAAGCCCGATGACGCGGGCGCCGCGGCCCGCGAGCTGGCGGACGAGGGAGCCGCCACCACAGCCGATATCGACGACATCCTTGCCCGCGGGCGCGACGAGGCGCTCGAGCATCGATAGGTCGGTGGTTTGGTCGCGGTGCACGACCCGGGATCGTAGGCGGGGCGGACGGCGGGGGCCGTTTCGGGCGCGCCAGCCGAGACGTGATGCCTTTACACCACCTATTGCGGTGGTCAACGGGCATCACGTCTCCTATGCGCGACCCGTCGCCCGGGCCGGCCGCGCTTCACGGCCTGATGAACGTATTCGGGTCAGGCCCCGTGCGCTCGCCCGCATCGAGCGCCTCGATCGACGCCATCTCGGCGTCGGTGAGGTTGAAATCGAACACTTCGAAGTTCTCGATGATCCGCTCCGGCGTTACCGACTTCGGGATGACGATGTTGCCGAGCTGGAGGTGCCAGCGGATCACTACCTGCGCGGACGTCTTCGTGTGAGCCTCGGCGATCTCAGTGATCACCGGGTCGTCGAGCACACCACCCTGCGCGAGCGGGCTCCATGCCTCGGTGGCGATCCCCAACTGAGCGAG
>JALYZL010000054.1 GCA_030948875.1 Actinomycetota bacterium | reverse complement strand
AGTGAAGGCGAAGGCGAGCGGCGCCGCCGCGACCGCGACCCCGGCGCGCGACCACGTGCAGGGCCGCGCGAAGTCGCGCTCCGGCGTCGTCGTCTCCGATCGCGCCGCGAAGACGATCACCGTGCGGATCGACGTAGCCCATCGTCACCGCCGCTACCAGAAGGTCGTGCGCACCTCGATGACCCTGCACGCGCACGACGAGCGCGATGAAGCCCATATCGGCGATACCGTGCTCGTGCGCGAATCCCGTCCCCTGTCACGGACCAAGCGCTGGCGCCTGATCGAGGTTCTGGAGCGGGCTAGGTGAGTCCTCTCCACGCCCATCGGAGAGCCCCTGCGATTGCGAGAGGACTCACTTCGTGATCCAGAACGAGACCCGACTCCGCGTCGCCGACAACACCGGCGCCCGCGAGATCCTCTGCATCCGCGTGCGCGGCGGCTCGCGCCGGCGCTATGCCGGCGTCGGCGACATCATTGTCGCGACGGTCAAGCAGGCCACCCCCCAGGGGTCGGTCAAGAAGGGCGAGGTCGTCACCGCCGTCGTCGTGCGCACGAAGAAGTCATACGGACGCGAGGACGGCACCTACATCGGCTTCGACGAGAACGCCGCGGTGCTCATCGACGCCCAGAACAATCCGCGCGGAACTCGCATCTTCGGCCCGGTGGCGCGCGAGCTGCGCGAACGCAACTTCATGAAGATCGTCTCCCTCGCCCCGGAGGTGCTCTAACCATGGCCGCCCGGATCAAGCGTGATGACGACGTGGTCGTGATCGGAGGCAAGGACCGCGGCAAGCGCGGCAAGGTTCTCCGCGTCGAGCCCAAGAAGGAGCGCGTGTACGTCGAGGGGCTGAATATCGTCAAGCGCCACGAGCGCCCCCACCAGGTCGCTGGGTCTCAGCGGGCCGAGTCGGTCGGTGGCGTGATCGAGAAGGAGGGTCCCATCCACCTCTCGAACGTGATGCTCGTCGACCCCTCCGACGGAAAGCCGACCCGCGTGGGGTTCGAGGTCCATGAGGGCAAGCGCTACCGGACGGCGAAGCGAACCGGTAAGAGGATCGACTGATGCCCGCGCGGCTGAAGGCCCGCTATCTCGAGGAGATCCGCCCGGCGCTGGTCGAGCGCTTCGGCTACTCGACGCCGATGCAGGCGCCGAAAATCCAGAAGGTGACCGTGAACATGGGCGTGGGCGACGCCAAGCAGGACTCGAAGATGCTCGAGGCTGCCAGCGAGCAGCTCGCGACGATCACCGGGCAGAAGCCCAACGTCCGCCGCGCGCGCAAGTCGATCGCCCAGTTCAAGGTGCGCGAAGGCATGCCCGTCGGCGTCGCGGTGACGCTGCGTGGCGAGCGCTCCTACGAGTTCCTCGACCGCCTGATGTCGGTCGCCATCCCCCGGATCCGCGACTTCCGCGGCCTAAACCCGCGTGCGTTCGACGGCCGCGGCAACTACTCGATCGGCGTCCGCGAGCAGATCATCTTCCCGGAGGTCGACTACGACGAGATCGACCAGGTCCGCGGTATGGACATCACGATCACGACCAACGGCGTGAGCGACGCGGAGGCGTTCGCCCTGCTCGAGGCAATGGGGATGCCATTCTCGAAGGAAGGCCGCACGCCGGCCACGACCACGGCGCGCTAGCGCACAAGGAACTAAGGATTACATGGCCAAGACTTCACAGCGCATCCGCCAACAGCGGACACCGAAATACCCGACCCGGGGCTACACGCGCTGCCGGCGCTGCGGCCGCGCTCGCGCGGTGTACCGCAAGTTCGGCGTGTGCCGGATCTGCCTGCGCGAGCTCGCGCACAATGGTTACGTCCCGGGAATGACCAAGAGCTCCTGGTGAGAAGATGTCGATGACCGACCCCGTCTCCGACTTCCTCACTCGCCTGCGCAACGCGGCCCAGGCGCAGCACGAGAACGTCGTTATGCCCTCCTCGAAGCTCAAGCGCGAGATGGCCCGGATCCTTGTCGAGCAGGGCTACATCACCGGTTACGAGATCTCGCCGCCGAGCGCCGGCAACCCGGGCGAGCGCATCACCGTCACTCTCAAGTACACCGACGACCGCAAGCCCGTGATCTCGGGCTTGCGCCGGATCTCTCGACCCGGCCGTCGCACCTACGTCGACCACGAGCACATCCCGCGCGTTCAGGGCGGCATGGGCACGGCGATCATCTCCACCTCATCGGGTGTGATGACCGGGCACGAGGCGCGCTTGGGCGGTGTCGGCGGCGAAGTCGTCGCTACCGTTTGGTGATCCATGTCGCGTATCGGTAGGCAACCCATCCCCGTCCCCGCGGGCGTGAACATCGCGATCGAGCCCGATCGCGTGACGGTGAACGGCCCCAAGGGGGAGCTCTTCGAGCGCATCCACCGCGACATCAAGGTCGAGCGAGTGGGCGACGAAGTGCTCGTCACGCGACCGACCGACCGCGGCCAGCATCGCGCTCTGCATGGTCTCACGCGCACGCTCGTGGCCAACATGGTCGAAGGTGTGACCAACGGCTTCGAGAAGCGCCTGGAGATTCAGGGCGTCGGCTATCGCGCCCTCCTGCGCGGCCGCGACCTCGAGCTTGCGCTCGGATATTCGCATTCGGTTCCGGTGAAGGCGCCCGAGGGGATTGAGTTCGAAGTGCCGCAGCCGACGCGAATCGTCGTCCGCGGCGCCTCCAAGCAGCAGGTCGGCGAGATCGCCGCCTACATCCGCAAGCAGCGCAAGCCCGAGCCCTACAATGGCAAGGGGATCCGCTACGAGGGCGAGTACGTGGCCAGAAAGGTAGGCAAGCGCGCATGACGGTCTCCTCGCCTCCCCAGCGTCGTCTGCGCCGCCGCCGCCGCGTGCGGGCCAAGGTGCGCGGCACCGCCGAGCGCCCCCGGATCTCGGTCTTCCGCTCCAACCGTGGCATCGCCGCGCAGCTCATCGATGACGACGCGGGCCGCACGATCGTGTCCGTCAACTGGACCGAAGCCGACCTGCGCGGCCTCCAAGCGATGGACCAGGCCAAGCGCGTGGGCGAGGTGCTCGCCGACCGCGCCAAGGCGGCCGGCCTCGAGAGCGCGGTGTTCGACCGTGGCGGATACCGGTACCACGGGCGCGTGCAGGCCCTCGCCGACGGCGCCCGCAGCGGCGGCCTTAGCTTCTAAACATCCAAGTCGGTTACCCTGAAAAGTCAGATGCTCCCTCCCGATCGCTCAGTCTCATCCGCCGGACTCGACCTGCAGGAACGCGTGGTCGAGATCAACCGTGTCGCCAAGGTCGTCAAGGGCGGCCGCCGCTTCTCGTTCACCGCCCTGGTGGTGGTCGGAGACGAGCGCGATGTGGTGGGCATTGGCTATGGCAAGGCGAACGAGGTTCCCGTCGCGATCCAGAAGGGCGTCGAGCGCGCGAAGAAGAACCTCTACCGCGTGCCCAAGCACGGCTCGACGATCACCCACCAGACCACGGGCGTGTTCGGTGCCGGTCGCGTGCTCCTGAAGCCGGCCTCGCCCGGTACCGGCGTGATCGCGGGTGGCGGCGTCCGCGCCGTGCTCGAGCTCGCCGGGATCACTGACATCCTCTCCAAGAGCCTTGGCTCGCAGAACCCGATCAACCTGGTCAAGGCGACCATGGCCGGCCTCGAGTCTCTGCGCACTCCGCTCGAAGTCGCGAAGCTTCGCGGTCTGAGCGTCAACCAGGTGCTGGGACTCGCCGAACGCGTGCCCGAGGAAGCGCCCGTGGCCACGGCAACCCTCTCCAATGGCAGCTCGGCCCCGGCCGCGGAGCCCGCGGCGCCCGAAGCCGCGGCGCCCGAAGC
>JALYZL010000036.1 GCA_030948875.1 Actinomycetota bacterium | reverse complement strand
CCTTCTGACCATGCTCGCGACCGCCCTGCCCGTTGCCCTGACCGGTCAAGCACCCGTACCCGCACAGCGGGCGTCCCGCATGGCCGATCGCCAACGCCAGGTTGATGAACGCCAGCACGGTGTCAGTGCCCTTGCTCTGCTGCTCAGGCCCGCGGCCCGTGAGAACGATCGCGCTCGCCGCGTCGCCAAGCAGCGCCACCGCGCGCCGCATGTCCCTGACCGGGACGCCGGTCAGGCGCTCCGCACGGTCCGGCCACATGGTGCCGACCCGCTGCTCCACAAGGTGAAAGTCGTTCGTGCGCTCCCGCACGAACGTCTCGTCAACGAACCCATCCTTGATCGCGATGTGAAGCAGGCCGTTAGCCAACGCGAGATCGGTTCCCGGCATGTTCTGGAGGTGCAGCGACGCGCGGCGGGCGGTAGGCGTCGCTCGAGGATCGATCACCACCAGCACCCCCCCACGCCGCCGCTGGTCATCCAGATAAGCGGCCGCGGGCGGCATCGTCTCGGTCAAGTTGCTGCCGACAAGCAGGATCGCGTCCGTAGCGGCGAGGTCCTCGAGCGGAAACGGCATCCCGCGATCCAGTCCAAACGCGCGCTGCGCGGCGGTCGCCGCGGAGGACATACAAAAGCGCCCGTTGTAATCGATCGACGACGTACGCAACGCGACACGCGCGAACTTGCCGAGCATGTAGGCCTTCTCGTTCGTAAGGCCGCCACCGCCGAAAACGCCGACCCCGTCACGCCCATGCACGCGCTGACAACCACGAAACGCCCCCGCGACGCGGTCAAGCGCCTCATCCCAACTCGCCGCTCGCAGCGCCCCACCGCGACGATCGCGCACCAACGGCCTCGTAATACGGTCACCGCGCTGCAACAACGCAGCCGCCGACCAACCCTTACGGCACATCCCCCCCCGGTTAGTCGGGAAGTCGCGAGCCGCGACGCCGAGCGGCACACCCGGGAGCGCCACGAGCTCCATCCCGCACTGCAACGAGCAATACGGACAGTGCGTCGCCGTCCGCCGCTCACCCGAACACGACTCCACCGCAACTCCTCCACGCGAACGAACTTCAGGCTCAGCGACATCTGAGCCCGACGACCCCGCGGGTATGGCTAAAGCTGGAGTTCTGGTCATGGCGTCGCCCGCTAGACCGGTCCCTCTCCGGCGGGCGAGCGTGCCGACACAACGCTAGGCAGCCATCTGCCGGGTTCATACGGCCCTATAGCCAACGGTTTACCGAGCTACGTGGCCCGATGTTCAAAACTCCCCCCACACAATCGCGGCGTGCTACCTCCTCGCTAGCCGCGTGGGCTGGCACGCGCGCCCCCCGTAGACTCGGCCGCGTGTTCGTGTGGAGCCCGGGCCGACCGCCCCAGCGGATCGCCGATGGAGTCTGACTGGTGCGCGGCGGCTTCCCCGCGAGGATCATGAACGTCTACCTGATCCAGGACGGCGGCGGGGTGACGGTGTTCGATGCCGGGATCGCGGCGATGGCCGACGCGGTGGCGACCGCGGGAGCCGAGCTGGGCGGGATCAAGCGCGTCGTCCTCGGCCATCCCGACGCCGACCACCGCGGGCGGCTGCGAGCCTGGGGGCGCCGATCTTCTGCCACGAGGCCGACCGCGCCGCCGCCGAGTCACCCTCGGCCTTTCGCGATTACTGGGGCTTCGACAAGCTCCGCCGGGCCGCCAACCTGGTGATGCCCAAGCTGCTCAAGCACTGGGACGGGGGCGCGCTGCGAATCGCGGGAACTGTGGCCGAAGGAGACGAGGTCGCCGGCTTCCGGGTCATCCATCTACCCGGTCATGCGCCGGGCCTGATCGGCCTCTACCGAGCGTCCGATCGCCTCGCGCTGTGCTCGGACTGCATCTACACCCTCGACGTCCAGACGGGGATCCCAGGCCACGCGCGCGTCCCCCTCGCCGCCTTCAATCTCGACACCAAGCGGGCCCGCGCCTCGATCCGCAAGCTCGCCGAGCACGACCCGAGCTCCGTGTGGTCAGGCCGCTCAGGCCCGGTGCGCGGCGACGCCCGCGCGCAGCTCGAAGGCATCGCCGCGAGATAGCGCGATGGGCAAGCGACACCGCCAGCGCGAGAAGCTCACCGCTCCCACGAGCGAGTACCGCGACGCCGACGGCGCCGTGCTCACGCTGCGCGGGTCGATGACCCCAGCGACCAGGGGTGAGTACGCGGCCGTCCTCGCCGGCAGCCCGCTCGACCGCGAGGACGCGTGGCAGCGTGCGGTCGAGTTCCTGTTCGAGCGCCTGGCCGTTGAGTGGGAGATCGGCGGGGTCGCCACCAGCCGCCAGAAGGACCTGCTCGCGCGCTTTCGCGTTGCCTCGGCCGACGAGCGGCGCTTCGTCCGCGACGCGCTCCGCGCGCACCTCGCCGAGCACTTCCCCGAGCTGGCGGCGCCGTGATCGACGCAGACGCCTTCGCGACGCTGCTGTGTGAATGGTGCCTGGAGCCGGCCGAGGGCAACCAGGTCCTGGTGAGCACGACCACGCTCGCCGTCCCCGTCGCCGCGGCGATGCACCGCGCCGTGATCAAGCGCGGGGCCTGGCCGCTGCTCCGCCTCACTCCGACCGAAGTGGAGCGCGACTTCTACGAGCTCGCGAGCGATGCCCAGCTCGACTGCTTCGCGCCGCTCGACCTCGTCCAGGCGCAGTCGGTGGACATGTCGCTGGGCATCGATGCGCCCGCCAATGTGCGCCAGCTCGCGGGGATCGATCCGGCTCGCATCGCCCGGGCCGCGCGCGCCCGCCGTCCCCTTCAGGAGGCGCGGATGGGGCGCCGATGGTGCGTGACGCTGTGGCCGACCTCGGCCCTGGCCCAGCAGGCGGGGATGGGCGACCGTGAGTACGCGGCGTTCGTGGGCCGCGCGCTCTTCCTCGACGGCCCCGACCCGGCCGCCGCGTGGCGCGAGCTCAGCGCCGCCCAAGCTCGCGTCGTCGAGCGCCTGTCGACGGCACACGAGTTCAGGATCCAGGCCGAGGGAACCGATCTGCGCCTGAGCGTCGGGGGCCGGACGTGGATCAACTCCGACGGGCGGCGCAACATGCCCAGCGGCGAGGTGTTCACCGGTCCCCATGAAGACTCGGCCGAGGGCACGATCCGCTTTACCGTCCCGTCGAACCGGGGCGGCACCGAGGTCGCAGGCGCAGAGCTGACCTTCCGCGCCGGCGAGGTGGTCGCGGCGCGCGCCGATCGCGGAGAGGACCACCTGCGCGAGGCGCTCGCCATCGATCCCGGGGCCCGCTTCCTCGGCGAGCTCGGGATCGGCACCAACCGAGGCATCGACTGCGCCACCGGCTCGACCCTGCTCGACGAGAAGATCGCGGGGACGGTCCACCTCGCGCTCGGGCGCTCCTATCCGGAGACGGGCGCCGTCAACGACTCGGCCCTGCACTGGGACCTGATCTGCGACCTGCGCCCCGGCGGCGAGCTGAGTGCCGACGGCGAGGCAATCGTGCGCAACGGAGAATTCACACTGTGATGGTCCGTGGCACACCCTGACGCTGTAGCTTCCGGCTCTGATGCGCCGCACGAAGATCGTCGCCACCATCGGCCCCGCCTCGCGCGATCCGGAGACGCTGGTGCGGATGGTCGAGGCGGGCATGGACGTGGCCCGGCTCAACTTCTCTCACGGCAATCTCGAGCTCCACAGGGAGAACGCCCAGCGCGTCCGCGCCGCGGCCGCCCAGGTAGGGCGACAGGTGGCGATCCTCCAAGATCTGCCCGGGCCGAAGCTGCGCATCGGCGGCCTGGTCGACGACATCGCCGAGCTGAAGCCCGGCGATCATCTCACCCTCGTCGCCGGGTCGACCGAGATCGGCAACGCCGAGCGGATGTCGGTCTCGTGGCCGGGACTCGCCGAGGCCGTCTCGCCCGACGACGTCGTCTACCTTGCCGACGGTGCGATCCGCCTGCTGGTCACGCGCGCCCGCGCGGCTTCCGGCGAGGTCGAGACCGCGGTGGAGATCGGCGGCTCGGTCGCCTCGCGCCAGGGGCTGAACATCCCCGGCTCCACGCGCGGCCTCGTCGCCGTGCCCGAGGAGGATCTCAATATGCTCCGCTTGGGCGAGTCGATCGGCGTGGACCTCGTCGCCCTCTCCTTCGTGCGCACGGCCGAGGACGTGACCAGCGTCCGCCGCCACACCCGGCTCCCGCTCATCGCCAAGATCGAGAAGCCGCAGGCGGTCGACGCCGCCGAGGAGATCATCCATGCCGCCGATTGCGTGATGGTGGCGCGCGGCGACCTCGGCATCGAGCTTCCGATCGAGGACGTCCCGCTCGTCCAGAAGCGCCTGCTGCGGCTCGCCGGCCGGCTTGCGCGGCCGTCGATCACCGCCACGCAGATGCTGGAGTCGATGATCACCTCGACCCGCCCTACCCGCGCCGAGGTCACCGACGTCGCGAACGCCATCTTCGACGGAACCGACGCGGTCATGCTCTCCGGGGAGACCGCGGTGGGGGCGTATCCCGTCGAGGCGGTGGCGATGATGGCCGCCGTCGCCGAGCGCACCGAGCGCGAGCTGCCCTACCGTCAGTGGAATGAGGAACGCGTGCGCCGCGACGCCCGCGACCCGGCCTACACGATCGCCTTCAGCGCCTGCGCCGCCGCCCGCGACCTCCATCTCGCCGCCCTCGTGGTCCCCACCCTGTCGGGGCGCTCGGCGCGCCTGATCTCCGCCCACCGCCCGCACGTCCCCATCCTCGCCCTGTCGCCAGGCAAGGAGACGGTGCGGCGCTGCGGCCTCATGTGGGGCGTGCAGGCCGACTCGATTCGCCGCCACGAGGTCACCGAGGAGCTGATCGCCGAGTCCGCCCGACGGGTCGTCGAGCTCGGGTGGGTCAAGCCCGGCGCCCGAGTCGCCATCACCGCCGGCCTCCCGAGCGGGCGGCCGGGGACGACGAGCGTGCTCCAGGTTCAGCGCGTCTAGCTGGGCGCCAGGACCAGGGTCAATGAACGTGCTGTTGGCGCTCGGCTGGTAGTCGCCGAACGGCCCACACGGCGCGAACCCGGCCCGCGCGTAGAGCGAGCGCGCGGATCGTCGACCTGGATCTCGCCCTCGGGCAACGCGAAGGGGCGGTCAGCCCGCGCTCACCCGAGTCGGCGCCTCGGCCTCGAGCTCGGCGATCCGGCGATCGAGCTCGGGCACCTCGGCCCGCAGGCTCTCGAGGTTCACCACGATGCCCTCCTGCGTGCTCCGCGCGAGCACCACAACCGCCTCCTCGTGGGCGGAGGGATTCTCCTCGCGATGGGGCACGTAGGGGGGCACGTACACGTAGTCGCCGGGACCGGCCTCGACGCGCCGCTCGACGTCGTCGTTTTCATCGAGGAACACGAACACGGGATGCCCGCTGACAACATAGATGCCCGTCTCCGCCTCGCCATGGTGGTGATCGGCGGAGATCATGCCGGGGGCGACGTGGCTCTCGCCCATCCAGATTTTGCGCGCGCCGTTGCGTGCCCCCGAGATCGCCTCGTAGCGCCGCATTCCCGGCGTCTGCGCGGTGTCCCCGCTCAGCCCGTCGCGCCCGGTGTGATGCAGCCGCCGGTGCCACGCGGCTGTGCCATCTTCACGTCCTGGCTGCCCCTCACTCACCATGCGCACGATAACCGATGAGTTCTGCGCCCAGCGGCGGTCTTAGCGGCTGAACCCACAACCTAGGAGGACCGAAGTGAGCACGACGACAAGCGGGATCACCACCATCGGCCTGGTCATCATTCCCTCGCCCGAGCAGGACAGGGCGATCGAGTTCTACGAGGCGCTCGGCTTCGAAAAGCGAACGGACGTCCCCATGGGCGGGGGCTACCGTTGGGTCGAGGTCTATCCCCCCAGCGGGACGACGGGCATCGCGCTCGCGCCGCCGCGGGCCGAAGACGCCACGGCCGTCCAGACCGGCATCACCCTCCCCACGGACGACATCGAGAAGACCTACGCCTACATGCAGTCGCTCGGCGTCGACGTCGACGCCGAGATCTCGCGCATGGGCGATCCCGTGCCCCCCATGTTCTGGTTCCGCGACGCCGACGGCAACACGCTGCTCGTCGTCGAGGCGATGTGACACCTGCCAGTACGGGAGCCGGGTTCTACGCCGCCACGCGCGCGTAGAACTCGGCTTCCTGGCGCCCGAGCTCGGTCGCCGGGGAGTCGCCGTAGAACCACTCCCGGGCGGTCCGGTGGAAGTTGCCGCGCGCGTGGAGCTGGGCGATCACCGCGAGGGTGAGCACCTCCATCCGCCGACCGAAGATGTGGTCGGGCGGCGCGTTCTCGTGGCGCATCTGTCCGAAGTACTCAGAGCGCGGGTCGCTCATATCGATCATCACCTGCGTCGCGTACTCGGGGCTCAGCTGGATGTACTCGTCGGCCGTGTACCACGAAGTCGCGGCGCGGAAGTGCTTCATCACGCGCTCGGGCTGAAACCTGTCGGGGTCGGGGAAGAACCCCGTCTCCGAGCCGAGGCGCATCACCGTCTCGGCGTCCCCCTCGATCACCGCACGCTGGACCGCCATCTCGAGCTCGACCGATCCCGGTGGCATCCGCTTGAAGAGCCCGAAGTCGTAGAACGCCATCCGCCCGTCCTCGAGGAGCATCGAGTTGCCGGGATGGGGATCGCCGGAGAACTGGTGGTGGCGGTACAGGCAGCCGAAGTAGAAGCGGAAGAGGATCTCGCCGATGCGGTCGCGCTCCTCCTGCGGATAGCCCTTGAGCTCCTCGAACCCGGTGCCCTCGACGTATTCGGTCACCAGCACCCGCTCGCGGCTCAGGCTCGTGACCACCTGGGGCACGACGATGAACGGGTGGCCGCGAAAGATGCGCCCGAGCGTGCGTTGGTTCTGGGCTTCGAGCTCATAGTCGAGCTCCTCGTGGATACGGTCGCGGATCTCCTCGCCGATCGCCTTGGGGTCAAGGCCGGGGGCGATGCGCTTGGCCAGGCGCAGGATCAGGCCCAGGTTCTGCATGTCGGCGCGCACCGCCGCCGCCACCCCCGGGTACTGCACCTTGACCGCCACGGGCCGACCGTCGTGGAGCCGGGCGCGGTAGACCTGGCCGATCGACGCGGCGGCGATCGGCTCCTCGTCGAACTCGGCGAAGACCTCGTCGAGCGGATCCTCGAACTCGTCCTCGATCACCCGCCGCATGTCCTTGAACGACACGGTGGGGGCGGCGTCGCGCAGGGCCGCCAGCTTGTGCTGGAACTCCTCGCGGTACTCCTCGGGCACGAGGCCGACGTCAAGGAACGACATCACCTGGCCGACCTTCATCGCGGCGCCCTTCATCGTTCCCAGCGCCGTGACGATCTGTTCGGCGGCCTCGATCTGGCGGCGCTCGAGCGCGACCTCTCGTCCCTCGGGCGAGCGGGCTACGTTGGCCGCGCGGGTGCTGGCCTGACGGATCGCCTGTCCAGCGGCAAGTCCCCCGATCTTGGCCGTCCGCCCCACGCGCGAGGTGGGAATCTTATCTCGCGCCACTCAGCTGATTCTAGTCGCGCCGTACCTGGGAACCGGGGACGATGTCGTCCGAGCCGTCGGGCCAGCGCACCCATGCCTTGTGCCCGCCGTCGTAGTCGTCGCCGAGGAGGATCAGCGTGGCCGGCTCGCCGAGCGCGATACAGGGCTCTGACCCCTCGGGGTCGACGCCGAGCCAGATGCGCACGAAGCGGTTGTGTTCGAGCTCATCGGCGACCGTGGTCGGGTCGGTGTGGCCGGGATGGATGCGAGTATGCCCCGGCAGCTTGAGCAGCTCGTCCATGATCGAGGCGCGCAGGTCGCTGTAGGTCGTGTGTCCGGGCGCCCGGACGCCTCCGACCGAGCCCTTGAACAGCGTGTCGCCCGTGAACACGTCGGTCCCGTTGACGAGCAGGGAGAGCATCCCGGCCGTGTGACCGGGGGTGTGGAGCGGCTCGACGGTGAGCGCGCCGGTCTCGATCGGGACGCCCGGCTCCATCGTCCCCGTGGCCCCGGGAACCTGGTCGCGCTCGAGCGGGTGGATGAGGACCGGCGTCCCGGGATGGCGCGCGAGCACGGCGTCGAGGTCGGCGACGTGGTCATGATGATGGTGAGTGAGGAGAACGTGGGTGAGCGTGAGCTGCCCGCGCTCGAGCATCTCGAGCAGCGGCGCCACCGGGCCGCCGGCGTCGATCAAGACGGCGTGGCCGGCGAGCTCGTCGGCCACCAGGTAGGTGTTCGAGAGCCAGCCATCACTCATCGAGCGCTCGACGATCATTAATCTCCAGGGTATCGGGGTAGCCTCTCTCGAGAGGAGATCTATGAGCCTGATCCACACTTGCTACCGCATCACGGACATCGATCGCTCGGTCGCCTTTTACAGCGCGCTCGGCTTTCAGGAAGTCGGCCGCCTGCCAATCCGCGACGAGGCGGTCAACGTATTCATGAACCAGCCCGAGGACGGGGACAACCCGCGCCTTGAGCTCACCTACAACGTCGGACGCACCGAGCCGTACGAGATCGGCACCGGCTACGGCCACATCGCGATCACCGCCGCCGACCTCGACGGCATGCTCGCTGAGCTCGCCAAGCAGGGGATCGCACCCGAGCGCCCGCCCTATACGGTCAGGGACGGCGGCTCAAGACTGTGCTTCGTGCGCGATCCCGACGGCTACCGGATCGAGATCCTCGAGCGCGGTTGAGCGGGGTACCCTGGCGAGGAGCGGATGACCACTCAGGCCAACATCGCGAAGCTGCTCGAATACTTCGCCCGTGGCGTAGCCGCCCACGATCGCGAGACCGACCACCGGGCCTGGGGGATCGGCCTGCACCCCTTCGACCTCGACCGCCTCGGCCTCGAGGAGGGCGAGGAGATCCTGCCCGGGATCGTGCTCCAGGCCGACCGGGGCGTGACCGGTAATTTCCGCATCCTCTGCGACGGCCAGCACGACGGCGAGGGCACCGAGGTCGAGGAGGAAGAGATCGTTGACGCGGTCGCGACCGAGGCCGTGCCCCGGGTGACGCCCCCCGTCTGAGCCACGCGCCGCGCTACACCCCGACCGGCGTCGTTTCGCTGACGTCGAGCCGCTCGTGGAGACGGCGCAGAGGCCGCGGCGACCACCAGTTGGCGCTGCCCAGCAGCCGCATCAGAGCCGGTACGAGCAGCCCCCGGACCACGAACGCGTCCATGAGGACGGCGACCGCGGCGCCGAGGCCGAGCTCCTTGAGGAACACGAGCTGGGAGGTCATGAACGCTCCGAGAGCGACCGCCAGGAGGATCGCGGCCGCGGTCACGATCGCGCCCGTTCGCTGCATTCCCGCGGCGATGGCATCCTCGTCGCTGAGACCGCGGTCGCGGGCCTCCTTGATCCGCGTAAGCAGGAACACGCCGTAGTCGGTCGAGAGCCCGAAGACGATCGCCACGAGCACGAGGAAGTCGGTCTGCTCGATTCCCTGGGGCTTGGTGAAGCCGAGCAGTCCGGTGAGATTGCCGTCCTGGAAGGCGAGGACGAGGATGCCGGCGGTGGCTGCCACGGTCAGGAGATTCATCAGCAGCGCCTTGATCGGCAGCACCACCGAGCCGGTCATCAGCCACAGGACGCCGAGCGTGAGGACGACGAGCAGCGCGATCGCGACCGGCAGGGTTCGGGCGGTCGCCGCGTGCTGGTCGAGCAGGTCCGCCGTCGCCCCCCCCACCGCCACCGGATACGGGGCGGGACCGGCCCGGATCGTGTTCACGATCCTCTGCGCTTCGGAGGTGATCGGTGTGCCGACTCCGTCGACGTCGATCTCCCAGGTGCTACGGCCGAGGTAGCGCGGGGCGGACACCTGTTGCACGCCGGCGACGCGCCGCAGTCCGGCTGCATAAGCGTCGAGCCGCGGCCCGGTGCCGGCGGGTGCGCTCACGGCGAGGACCGCGGGCGTGGAGTTCGCGCCGGGGAAGCTCCGCGCGATCGCGTCCGAGAACGTGCGCGCGCTCTTGCCGGTCGGCAGCACCGAGGCGTCGACTCCGCTCCAGCGGATCCCGAGCGCCGGTGTGGCCAGCGCCAGGAGAGCGAGGGCGTGAGCGCGGCCACCACGCCCGGGCGCCGCATCACGGCCCGCGCGAGGCGATACCAGCGCCCCGTGCCCTCGGGGCCGGGCTTCACCTTTCCCAGCCTCCGTCCCATAAGCATGAACAGCGCCGGCAGGAAGACCACGCTCGACGCAGCGGCAACGAGCGCGACCACGAGACCGCCGAGCCCCATCGAGATCAGGAACCGTTGCGGGAACACGGTCAGGCACGCCATCGCCGCTGCCACCGTGACCCCGCTGAAGAGCACCGTCCTCCCCGCGGTCCTCATCGTCGTCCGCACGGCGCCCGGGACGTCGGCGCCGCAGCCGAGCTCCTCGCGAAAGCGCGACACCAGGAACAGGCTGTAATCGACCCCGAGCCCGAGGCCGGCGCCGATCACGAGGTTCAGCGCGAAGGGCGAGAGCGCCAGCACCGAATTGATTGCCCGCAGCACCGCGAACGCCGTGAGGACGCTGAGTCCTCCGATCGCCACCGGCAGGAGCGCCGCCACACCACGGAAGACAATCAGGGAGAGGATGGCGAGGAGCGGAAACGCGATCCCCTCGGCGATCGCCAGGTCACCCGTCGCCTGGGAGCCCACCTGGTGGCCGGCGACCGCCGAACCACCAAGCGCGACCGCGCGATCGCTCGCGAAGGCGCTCTCGAGGCGCTTGACGACGTCGTCGTCGCCTGCTCCCGTACGCAGCGTCGCCGCGACGAGCACCTGACGACCGTCGCGCGAGACCGCCGGAGACGGTCCCGAGGGCGTTGGGGGGGGAACGGCAACGCGTGCGATCCCGGGATCGGCGCGCAGGATGCCGGCGATCCGCGCGACCTCGCCGCCCGAGCGCGGCGCGTGCACGAGCGCGATCACGTCGGCGCTCGCCGCCGCCCCGGTTGCCCGCTCGATCCCCTGCTCCGCGTGCGTGGACTGAGAGCCAGGATCGTTGAACGCGTTCGGCGCGTTGAACGCTCCCGGCGCCGGGCCGCCGAGCACCCCCACGACAATGAACAGCACCAGGCCGATAATCGCGACCCGTCGCGGATGCGAGCACGCGAGATCGGCCAGGCGCCCGAGCACGCTCACCGCCTACTCGGCACGGCACGCCGCCTGTTCGACGATCGATCGGACGTCGGCCACCCAGTCGAGCGTGGCCTGGGCGTGGCGCAGCCCAAACAGAGCTGTCGCCCGTGGATAGGTCGACTGCGGACGGTCGGCGAGCCGTGCGACGAGCGCCGCCATGGCGTCACGGTGGGCTCGAGCCTTCGCCTCGTACTCGTCGAGGAGAGCGTCGAGCCGCGCATGCGAGACCCGATCGCCGAAGAAGACGCGGACGAGGAAGAGGTTGCGGTTGCGCTCCGGCTCCACCGCCGCCTCATCGAGCCATCGCCGCAGCGCCGCGTCACCCTCCTCGGTCACCTCGTAGACGCGCTTGGTGGGAAAGCGTCGCTGCGGAACCTCGGTCACCGAGAGCAAGCCGAGCCGGCACAGACGCTCGAGCTCGGAGTAGACCTGGCTGCGAGCGATGGGGAAGAAGTTGCCGATCGATCGATCGCTGAAGCCGGCCAGCTCATGGCCGGCCCCGGGGCGGATCGAGACCAGGCCGAGGACGACATACGCGGTGGCGGGAAGCTTGTAGGGCGCGTCCACGGTCCAAAATAGACTAGTCCAGTTAGGATTGACGCGCAAGCCCCGCCCGCTCGGCCACCCCCGCATACAACCCCTCGATCGTCGGGCAGGCGAGTCCGTGGCGCGCGGCGGCTCTGAGGACGGCGCCCGTGATCGCATCCAGCTCAGGCTGCCGGCCGGCGGCGATGTCGCGCTGCATCGAGGAACCGAGCTCCGCGTGAGCGTCGTCGAGCTCGGCCAGCGCGTCGGCGGCGCGGCTGTGGGCCCCGTCGGCCCTCGCCACCGCGGCCGCCTCCTCGAGACATGCCACGAGCACCGGCCGCCACTCGGGGTCGGAGCGGATGAACCCGATCGGACGATCCGTTGCGCTCGTCGTGCAGGCAAGCGCGTTCAGGCGCACGAGCTTGGACCACATGATCTCGGCTTCGCTCGGGCCGATCCTCACCGGGACCTCCGCCCCGCGCAGGCGGGTCGCGAGCCGCTCGAGGGCGGGCTGGAGCGCGGGGTCGTCGGCGGCCAGATCGACGCGCAGGAACGGGCTCGTGTGCACGATGACCCCCGGCTCGGGGCGGTGGGACTCGATCCGGATCGCCCCAGCCGCCACTCGGTCCGCCCCGAAGTGCGCGCGGAGGAGCTCCATGTGGTCGAGACCGTTGAGCAGCGGCACCACGAGCGCCGGCGGCGCCCCGATCCGTCCCAGCGCCTCGCGCAGCCCGTTCGCCTTGGTGGCCACGATCAGCACCTTGGCCGCCTCGTCGAGCGAGGCCACGGCGCGGGGTCGGGCCGTGAACTCCCCGAGCCGCACGCTGCGCACCTCGATCCCCTCCGCGTCGAGCGTCCGTGCCGTCGGCTCTCGCGCGACGATGACTACGTCCTCGTGCGCGCGCGCGAGCGCGGCGGCGAGGAATCCGCCCACCCCGCCGGGACCGAGGACGGCGATCGCGGAAGACATCGTGCGAAGCGTACCCTCGCGCGTCGCGACTCACCTAGCGCCAGGCTGCGCTAGCTCCGCTAGGTCGGTGGAACCTTCACGGGGCTGTCATTTTTTCAGGCCGCGATAGCGGCCTGTTTTATCTTGTCGTCGAGCGCGCGCTCGAACGAGCGCCATGCTCGGGCGATGGGATGCTTGTTGGCGATCTCCGCGGGTAGGTGGGGGTCGAGCTCGGCGAGTGAGGGGTTGACGATCCGCACGTGGGTCTTGGTGTAGAAGACGGCGGTCCGCCGGCCGAACGCGGTCAGCTCGTAGCGCTGAGAGCGTGGGATTCGGTGGATCAGGCCTTTGCGTCTGAGGCGGCGCAGGTCATAGGTCATCTGGCCCGCGGTGTAGCCGGGCATCCGCTCGGCTATCTGCGGGCGCAGGGTGCGGTTCGTCAGGCCCGCGAACAGGTGCTGGAAGGAGCACAGGCACGCGAGCAGCGCCATCACTCTGGGGTCACCGAAGTGCAGAGCGGGCGCGGGTTGGCCATCCTCGATGGACGGCGACACCAGACGCGTAAGCGTCGTGGGGTCTGGCGCGCAGGAGCACGCCTGTAGCTGGGCGTCAAGGAGCCGGTCGTTGATGTCATCGCCGATCGACCTGAGCTGCCGCCAAGTCTCGGCGGTCAGGGTGCGCTTGATGGCGAAGTCGTAGGGGTCATTCACGGTCGTTTCGGTTCTGAGCGCACGGCCCTCCTTGAAGTACTGCTTGACCTTGGAATGCTTGTAGTGCGCCTGGATGACCGGCTCGACGCCCTTGGTGATGACCTTCGTCTGGAAGCGGCCGGGAGTTTTGCTGGTGATCTTGCGGTCGAAGATGATCTGGACCTTGTCGGGGCGGCCGAGGTCGAGCTGATCGCGGATCGTCTGCTCAAACCATGCACGCCCGGCTTGGGGGCGGTCGAACACGCGGGTGTCGGACAGCTCGAGCTGACGAACCGAGTAGCGGTAGCCGTAGCGACCCCGCTCAGCCTGGGTGAACGGGGATGGCAGCTGGCGCATCCACCGGTCGCAGAAGGCGAAGATGTCCTTTTCTGAGAGCGAGTCGCAGATTCCGGCGAGCTGCCCGGCATCGGCGCACGACGCGAACCCGTTATCCAGCGGCCGGTACTCGATCCCGCGCTGGGCGGCTTGGCGTTTGGCCCACTCGTGGCCGTTCAGGTACACCCACACCGGATACGGGGCGTACGCGTTGGTCTTCACAAACGTCGGTCCCCAGTCGGGATCGAAGATGTAGAAGTACATGTGGTTAACGAACACGGCCTGACGACCGAACTCGAAATGCGGGTGCGCGTCGTGCCCGCCCTCGCGCCAGCCGCGCCACGCGAACGCCTTCTCCTGCGCGACGCCGAGCATCACCACCCCAGAGCTCCCGTCGCGCTCGGCCTTCTGCATGTACGGCCGGGCGACGTCCTCCTTGACCATGTCCTTGGTGAACCGCACGACCGGGATCTCGTTGGCCTTCGCGAACGCGTTGACCTCCTCCACGTACGCACGGCCGATCTTCCCCAGCATCGCCGGCGACGGGATCGTCCCACCCGCCCGCTCGTTAAGGAACCGCACCAGCTGCCCATCGCACTGCAACCGCGGCACGTACCCCGCCAAAAAGATCCGATCCACCGACCGGACCCGCAGCGAGACGTGATCGGCGAGTAGGCTTGAGATGGTGGCCACGGCGGTACCTCCAGCGCCCGAAAGGTCGCAAGCCCCCACGAGGGGCTCCAAGCGGGCGCCAGCCGCCCGCGATCTAGATCGGAAGGTACCCCGGGCCACCACCCAGCGTCCCGAAGGAACGCCCCCAAGCGAGGCTCATACCGAACCCCGCCCACCCCCGGAGATCACCAGGCCGCCCGCACCACCGCTCGGCGGTATGAGGCTCGCTCGTTAACCCTTACCGCTACGGTGTACCGGTGGCAAGTGCACCCGGTCTGCTAGCGCGCGGTCCCTGGGCTCTCACCCAGATCGAGGTCTCGTGGCGAAGCGACCCGTTCGAGGCCCCGGAGAGCGCGACCGCGGCGGCGGACACCGCGCTCCAGGCGCTGCGCGACCGCGGCTCGCCGAGCCACGACGGCCTGGCCGCCCGACTCGCCCGCTGGGAGGTCGACGTCGACCGATTGTCGCTCGAGCTCCAGCCCGCGCGATGGGCCCTGCGCCTCAATCCCGAGGACGGCGCTCAGAGCATCTCGGCGCTATGCGTGGTTCGGGCGGCGGACGGTCGCTGGCTCGCGGGCCGGCGCGCCGCCTGGCTGGCCACATGGGCGGAGCGCTGGACGCTGGGCGCCGGGGGATCCGTCGAGGTTGACGAGCACCCGACGGTCACGCTGCGGCGCGAGCTGCGCGAGGAGTGGTCAGTCAAGCCCGAGCGGCTCACCGTCGAGGCGCTGCTACGGCTGCCCAACGATGTCGTGCTCTTCGTCGGGCTCGCGTGGCTGCCCGAGGGCGCCGTGGTCACTCCGGACGCCGAGCACGACGACTTCGCCTGGTGGCCGGCGGACATCGACCGCTGGCCGCCCGAAGCCGATGATCCCCTCAGGCGCGTGGCCGCGCTGCTCGCCGCCTGACCGAAGCCGCGCCGGGACCAAGCGTGCGCCTGATCACCTTCCGCAGACTCGAGGTCGTCTCCTTCTGCCACTCGGCCATCTACCTCGGGCTGCTCGTGTGCGCCTTCGTCGCCGGGAACCCGGAGCCCGAGACGTTCATTCTCGGGCTCGCCCACGGCGTCCTGTGGATCGGGATGGCGCTCGTGTGCATCGCCGCGGCCCGCGCGCGCATCATCCCCTTCTGGCTCGCCGTCACGGTCGCCGTGATCGGCGGACTCGGCCCGTTCGCGGGAAGCATCGGCTTCGTGGTGACCGACCGGAGGGGGAATCGTCCCGCGCCGACGTGACGCAGCACCGCGCTAGGAAAAACCAGCCGGCACCGCGTTACAGTTGAACCTAAGCATGGCTGTTGATACCAGCACGATTCAGATCGTCATGCCCGCTATGGGCGATTCCGTCGCCGAGGGCACGATTCTCGAGTGGCACAAGCAGGAGGGCGACACCGTCGCCGTCGACGAGACGATCGTCGAGGTCTCCACCGACAAGGTCGACGCCGAGGTTCCGGCGCCGGTCAGCGGGACGATCATCAAGATCTTGGCCGCCGAGGGCGAGACCGTCGAGGTAGGCGCGCCCCTCGCGGCGATATTGCCGGCCTCGGACGCGAACGGTGGTTCGATCGGTGGCGTGGCCGGCAATACCGCGGGTGGCGCCGCCGCGGCGGCCTATCCGCTTCCCGTCTCGGCCGAATCTCCGCCCGCGACGCCCGAGGAGGCCCTGGCCGGCGCGGCGACTGAAGCCGAAGGTGCCGCCGCGGTCGCTGCCGTCACCGGCGAGGTCATAGACATCGTCACTCCGACGGGCGGCGAATCGGTCACCGAGGGAACCATCCTCGAATGGTCTGTCAAGGTCGGCGATATCGTCAAGGACGGCGACACCGTAGTCGAGATCTCGACCGACAAGGTCGACATGGAGCTCCCCGCGCCCGCCTCGGGCACGATCACCGAGATCCTTGCCGAGGACGGCGAGACGGTGACCGTGGGGCAGGTGATCGCGCGGATGACGCCGACGGCGACCGCTTCGCGGTCGCTGGCGAGTCAGGCGACCGCTTCGCGCTCACTTGGCGGCGAACTCGGGGCGCCGCCGACCGCTTCGCGCTCGGTTGCGAGTCGGGCGACCGCTTCGCGCTCACTTGGCGGCGAACTCGCGGGGCCCGCACCACCGGTCCCTCCACCTGCCGGGCCTGAGCCGACCGCCCCACCCGCCGCCGCGGACATCGCCGCATCACCCGTCGCCAGGCGCGTCGCCGCGGCCGACTGCATCGACCTCAGCCGGGTCACCGGGAGCGCCCGCAGAGGCCGGATCACCAAGGCCGACGTGCTCGCCGCCGCCGCCGGCAACGTGGAATCGGCTGGCGCCGATTCCAATGGGGGTTCGGCTGGCGCCGAAC
>JALYZL010000023.1 GCA_030948875.1 Actinomycetota bacterium | reverse complement strand
GTGCGTGCTGGCGCGCGGCCTGCGCGGCGAGCGCTGCGACCGCGGGCGCGACGGGGGTCGCCGGCGGTGCCGGTGCGGTCGGCGTGATCGGGGCGGGCTGGCAGAGCACGCCTCCGTCGCCGGCCAGCAGGTTCACAGTCCCCACCGACCCGGGCGTCTGGGTCGTCCCGACGTCGAGGTCGTTGCAGTAGCCCAGGTCGCCGGTCAGGCCGGCGCCCCAGCAGATCACGTCGCTGTTGTCGAGCAGCGCGCAGGTGTGGTTGGCGCCGGCGCTGATCGCCACGGCGGTGCGGCCGGGCCCGAGATCGACCGGGCCGGCCGAGGCGGGGGTCTCGTTGTCGCCGATCTCGTTGGTGTTGCCGTAGCCGAGCTGACCCGCGCCGCCGTAGCCCCAGCACCGCACGCTGCCGTCGACGAGCAGCGCGCAGCTGTCCAACGTCCCGGCGGTGATCGCCACGGCGCTCTCGCCGAGCACGACCGGCTGGCTCGACGGAGCGTCGGTGTTAGCCGTGTTCCCGTAGCCGAGTTGCCCGTTGGTGTTCTGCCCCCAGCAGCGCACGGTGCCGTCGGCCAGCAGCGCGCAGGTATGGGCGCCGCCGGTGGCGATCGCGACGGCCGTCTGGCCGAGGGCGACCGCGGGGACCATGGCGGGGGTGGGGTCGGGAGGCGCGCCGGCACCGGGGGTCCCATCACCGACGTTGCTCCGGTTGCCGTAGCCGAGCTGGCCGCCCGACCCGAGGCCCCAACAGCGCACGGTGCCGTCCGCGAACAGGGCGCACGTCTGGGAGCCGCCGGCGCTCACCGCCACCGCCGGCGTGGTGACCCCGAAGTTGACCGGCCCCACCGAAGCCACGCTCGCGTCGGGCGGGCTGGTCGAGCCGGGCGCGGGGACCACACCGTCGCCCACGTTCGCCTGGCTGTTGTCACCGAGCTGCCCGTCGAATCCGAACCCCCAGCAGCGCACGCTTCCGTCGTGGAGCACCGCGCAGGTGTGCGCACCCCCGGCGCTGACCGCCAGCGCGGTCTGCCCGGAGCCGAAGTCGACCGGCCCGACCGAGCCCGGCGCCTGGGTGTCGCCGACGTTGCCCGTGCTTCCGTACCCGAGGCGACCGTTGCCGCCGAAGCCCCAGCAGCGCACGCTGCCGTCGTCGAGCAGCGCGCAGGTGTGATAGTTGCCAGCGCTGATGGCGACTGCGGTGCGGCCCGGGCCCAGGTCGAGCGGGCCGGCCGCCGCGGGCGTCTGGGTGACGCCGATCGACTGTGTGTTGCCGTACCCGAGCGCCCCATAGCCCCCGAAGCCCCAGCACTCGACCTCGCCGCCGCTGAGGATCGCGCAGCTGTGGTACTCGCCGGTGGCGATGCGCCCGGCCGCCGGAGCCGTCGGGTCGGAGGCCTGATCGGCCCCCGCGGGAGCGGCCAGGGCGCTCGCCGCCAGCACCACGATTGACACCAGCGCGATGCTCCTCAGCGACGCAAGGCTCCGCCGGGTCACTCTTCGCAGCATACATCGGCCGGGCCCTGCGTCGCCCGTGCAACGGGCTGGTACGCGCGCGCTGGGTCGTGCCCGATGGGCACCCGCATCGGCGGGTCGGGTCAGCATCATTACCCAACAGATCAACACCGTCGCGCGCCTTCGCGGCCTCGGAGTAGGTATGTGTTGCAAACACTGACTGTCACCGCCGCGCTGATGTGGTAGCTTGTCGCCGCCACGCGGGGTGAGGACCGTGGGTGCCGGCTGTTGTGCCGGGCTGACCGGGTAACTTGGGAACCCGACGTGACGGAATACATCGCCACGCGGCAAAGGAGAAGGGCAGGATCAATGCGTAGAACGCCGTTGCACGTCCTCGTGACGATCGGACTGGCTGTCGGTGCCTGTGGCGCGCTCGTGGCGCCGGCGTCTGCGGCGACCCCTCCGACCGCCATCACGATCTTCAGCTCAGTGAGCCCCGTGACCCTCCAGCTGTCGGACCTGTCGGCGATGCCGCAGACGACCGAGACGATCGGCAACCACGTCTTCACCGGCGTCGCCCTCAACAGCCTGCTCAACACCGAGTTCAGCCTCAACACCGCCACATCGCCGCTTTATCCGCAGGCGACTCCCACGCTCGGCAAGCCCAAGAACCCGGACCTGCACGTCATCGTGACCGTCGCCTCCGGATTGCCGGGGCCCATGTCCGGGCCGGTCAGCTTCGCGTACGGCGAGTTCGAGCCGAACTACGGCAACAACGTGGCCCTCCTCGCGCTCGCCGAGGACGGCAGCCCGCTGAGCAACGGGGCCGAACTCGTCCTCCCGCGCGACGTCAACACCGCCCGGTTCGTCGCTCCGGTGACACAGATCGACGTGAGCTACGTGATCCCCCCCACCGTCGCACAGCCCCCGACCGGGGGCCTGAATGTCGACTTCAACGGGCAGACCACCGTGTTCACGGCCGCGCAGCTGGCGTCACTCGGGCAGACCACGTTCCAGGTCAACTTCTCAACCATCCAGGGCCCGATGACGCTCGCCACGGAGACCGGTCCGACGGTCGCGGAGATCCTCAACGCGGCGGGCATCACGCCGGACCTGACCACCTGGGTGGGCGCGGTGAACTCCAACCAGACCCCGCCTCCCGCGTACGTCGCCGGCGTCTCGCCGGGTGAGGCCACCTCCGGCGACCGTCCGCTGCTGCTGTCCCTCACGGAGGTGATGAACGGCGTCACGACCACCAACACGCCGCGCATCACCCCCGTCGGCGACATCTCCGGCCCGCGCTGGTCGTTCGGGATCACCGACTTCGCCGTGGTGGAGGGAACGACCACGGCCATCACCCCCACCAACCTCAGCGCGCCAACGATCTCCGGCACCACCACGCAAGGCCTGACGCTCACCCTCGCCCACGGCTCGTGGTTCAACTTCCCGACCGCCTACAACGACCAGTGGTTGCGCTGCTCGGCCGCGGGGGCCAACTGCCAGGCGATCGGTGGCGCGACCGGCCAGACCTACACGCTCACCGCGGCCGACATCGGCTCCACGATCGCCGTCCAGGAGACGGGCCTCAACGCGACCGGCACCGTCCCGCCACTGGTGACCTCCGCGGTGACCGCCGCGGTCGCCGCGGCCCCGTCCGTGTTGGGGCCGACGCCCACCGCGACGAGGGGCACCGCCACCGTGGGGACCGCAACGGTGAGCGGTCACACGGCCAGCGAGCATGTCACGTGCGCGGGGCCGGCGACTATCACCTGTGTGGTCGACGGCAGGCTCACGGCCAAGCACGGGGGCCAGACGGTGACCGTCGGCCAGGGCACGGTCACCGTCGCCGGCGGGCACAGCGGGACGCTCCACGTGACGCTCAGAAAGCCTCCCAAGCACGGGAAGAAGCTGGCCGCCACCCTCACGACGACCCAGGGCACCGCCACGGTGTCGAGCCAGGTTGTCGACTTCACCGGCGGCAAGAAGCCCAAGAAGTCCAAGTAAGGGCAACCACGGCAGGAAGGGATAACCGCCCGGTGCCGCTCGGCGTGCCCCCAGCCGGTGGCGTCGTCGCGGAAGGTGTACGAGGATGCGGTGTGGCGTGCGCGGCGCGTCGGGGGGTAACCTTACCAACGACCGCCGCGCGACGGCTCCGATCCGGCGGACAGGCTGACGCCGGCGCCGCCCGGGTGGCGCCGGATCATCACCCCACGGGAGAGAGGTCGGGACCATGTCATCGTTTCGCGCACGGCTGACCCGCATCGCCGTGTTGACGGCCGCGCTGCTGGCGGGAAGCCTCGTCGCCCTCGTCGCGGCGTCGATCTCGGCAGTGCCCACCAACACGATCGCGACGTTCGCCGGCACCGGGCTTCCGTGCTCGAACCCGGGCGCGACGGAGGGCAGTTCGCCCGAGCCGTGCGGCGACCAGGGCCCGGCCGCGATGTCGCAGTTCCAGTCCCCGATCGCCATCCAGGCGATCCCGGCGAACCAGGGCGGCGGCTACCTCGTCTCCGACGAGCTCGACTACCGGATCCGGCGGATCGCCCCCGACGGGACCGTGAGCAGCGCGGAAGGAGCCGGTCTGATCTGCGCGCAGTGGGACAGCAACGTCGCCTGCGACGCCAACGGACCCGCGGGTCGCGCCTTCCTCGGAGACCGCAATCCCATCGGCGGCCCCCTCATCCCCCCGTCGGGTGCGCCGGGAGTCGCCCCGCTGCCCAGCGCCTCGGGTGCCGACGCGGGCCTGCTGATCGCCGACGGAGCGGCCGGGACGATCCTGATGTCGAACGCGAACCAGGGGGTCGGCACCGGCTCGGTGGCGTCGGGCAATGGCGGCGACTGCCAGGGGGAGGCCATCGGCCCGGGCGGCACGCCGACGACCTTCGCCCCGACAGTGCTCTGCGGCGACAACGGCGCCGCGAACGCCGCCAAGTGGGACGACCCCGGTCGCGCCGTGCCGTTCGATGGCGGCTACCTGGTCTCGGAGATCCAGGGGAATCGCGTGCGCTTCGTCAACGGCCTCACGCCCACCTCCGACGTCTATACGATCGCCGGTCAGGTCAACGGGATCAGCTGCTCCGGCGCCCCCAAGGCGGTCACCGATTGCGGCTTCCCGAACCTCACGGGAGGCGCCGTCACCGGTCCGACGAGCGTCTATCTCGACCAGCCGGCCGGCATCGCCGTGCTCCCCAGCAACGCCGGTAACGGGGCGTTCCTGGTCGCCAGCTCCAACAAGAACATCGTGGTTGAGGTGTTCGGCATCAACCTGGCCCAGCTGCAGACCAACCCGACCGCAGCGATCGCCGCCGCACAGGTGAAGATCATTGCCGGCGACCTCGTTGCCGGCGAATCCGGCAACGGCGGCCCAGCGACGTCTGCCGCCCTGAACGGACCGAGCGACGTCGCCGTGGCCGGCGACGGCACGATCGTGGTCGCCGATGCGGCCGGAGAGACAATCCGCGAGATCAACCCCACCACCAGCGTGATCTCGACCCTCGCCGGGACGGCCAACGTGGCGTGTGCGGCGCCCGGAGCGACCGCGTCGGTCTGCGGCGACGGCGGCGCGGCGACGTCCGCGACCTTCAACACCCCCGAGGGCGTCGCCATCGCCGGAGACGGCTCGGTGCTGGTCGCCGACGCGCTCGAGAATCGCATCCGCTGCATCGACGCCGGGCTCGTCGCGCCGGCTGGCGAGACCCCGACCGGCGATCCCGGCTGCGGCCAGGGGACCGGGTTCCTCCCGGTGACGACCACCATGACGACACCGACCACGACCCCGACCACCACGGCGACCGTCCCCACCACCCCGGGGACGACCTCCACCGGCCCCGCGACGACCAACCCCACCGTCACATCGCCGCCCGGGCTGTCGCTGGGGACGCCGAGCGTCTCCCCCCAGCGCCGGCACCACAAGCCCGTCCGCGGGCGGGTCGTGCTCAAGGACAACGCGAGGACCACCGGCCTCGCCTGCACCTGGCAGGTCAAGGTCATGCGCCACGGAGCTTTTGTGGCCGTCGCCCACGGGAGCCTCGCCGCCGGCAAGCCGGGCGGGACGATCAAGGCCGTCCTGAGCGGCGCCCCCGGCAGCACGCTCAGGTACGAGGTGATCCTCACCGACGCCGCCGGGAGCATCACCAAGACCGGCACGGCGACGATTCCCGGTACCCCGGCGAAGGGGCACCGGCCGCACAAGCCGCATCACCACTGAAAGCGACCCGCCCTCCGAGCGCAGCGGTGCGCAGGGCGGTTCGAATTCCTACGCGCGGCGATGTTCGGTGACCACGCGACGCCTCTTCGCGAGCATCCGCGCGACCGTCGCCGCCAGCAGCCGCGGCATCAACCGCGGCCCCGGGACGACCCGCAGGCCCAGCTGCTGGAAGAGCGCGACGGAGTCCAGCTGGAACCAGTGCTCGGCCACCTTGCCGTCGGCCATCCGGTTGATCTCCAGTCCGGAGAAGCGCACCCGCTGGCCGGTTGGCGGAAGGCCGCGGAAGGTGCCGGTGTGCGTACCGGTGAACAGGATGCGCAGCGCGACCATCCGCTCGTCGGCCGCGGAGTCCTGCACCTCGAGCAGGTCCTCGACGACCCGCTCGGCCAGTTCGGTCCCGACGATCAGCCCGGAGTGCCCGTGTGAGGTCTAGTCCTAAAACAAGCGATCCGGGCGCCCTTGCCTCGTCGATGTCGGGTTCCCCCTGTCAGGGCCCCGGGTCAGGACTTCCACCTCCGATCTCAAACGTCATGCCAGGCACACCGCTCGGCCTTCCCGACGACAGCCGCGGCATGCTCCTCCGCCGGGCGATCAGGCAACATCAACACCAACAACAACCCGACGCCAGGTGGGGCCACTTCAAGCCATCGCGCCGGGGCCAAGTGCAAGCCATCGTTCTCACGCGACCGATCCGGCGTGGTGGCCGACAGTCGCCAGGTTGCGCGCATTCCGTGGTGTGGACACGCTGACCGCGCTGGCGGTGCACTTGGAACTCGGCGCGAACTGGCAGCGGTTTCAGAAGCGCACCCGGGTCGGGAGCTGGCTCGGGCTGACCCCGTCACGCTCCCAGTCCGGCGAATCGGATCGGCACGGGTCGATCACGAAGACCGATCGATGCTCGCCCGCCGGATGCTGGTCGAGTCCGCCTGGCAATACGCCCGCGAACTCCGCATCGGCGCGACCCTCGCCAACCGCCAGGAGGGGCAACCCGACCACATCCTGCAGATCAGCAACCGCTGCCAGCAGCGGCTGCATCACCTCTACACGTCGATGCGGGCGCGTGGGAAGCCGCACAACGTCACGATCATCGCGGTCGCCCGCGAGCTGTCGTGCTTCCTGTGGGCCGCCGCGACCGCACCCTAAACCCCAGCAGCTTCACCACCACAGACAGCAGCACCCCGGCTCAGGAGGCCGGGACGCCGGGCCGATAACAGCGGCCGGTACGCGCGATCGTTCTATGAGCACCCGGACCAAGAAAACCCGGGCACGCTCGTTCCTAGACACAGCGCACCGCCGGCAGCAGAAACAGGGCCATGGGGTATCAGAAAAATCCCCGCATTTCAGACTGGCAACGCCGTCACCGAGCCCGACGTCCCGCCCTCCTGAGACACCCGCCGCACCTTTGCCCGCGACACCAGCTCACGGCAAAACTTCGTCATCGTCGCATCGGTCGCGGCGATGACCTTCCCGTACCGGCGCGCCTCGATCTACAAGACGGCGACCACATCGACGGCGCCTATGTCGCCCGCCTGACCGGCGACGACTGGGGACTATGGCGCACCGTGACGGCGACGCTGAGCCGACTCTCCGAGCTCTACCCCGCGGTCGCCGATCGCTGCCGCCAGCTCGGCGACGTAATCCAGGCGGCGCCGAAGTCGCGGCGGTTCAAGCTCCGCGCCCGCGTCGGTGAACGCGTGCAGTGGTATGAGCTCCCCGAGGAGACCGAGGTCGCCTGAGCGGCCGAGGGCCGGTCTAGCGCGCCAGCGCGGGCGCGAGCAGGCGATGGACCTTGAGCCCCAGTCCGAGCTGCTCGCGGTCCGCGCATACGGTGGGATCGAGGCCGGTGAGCTCGTGGATCCGCTCGAGCCGGTGCATGACGGTGTGGCGGTGGGTGAAGATGGCAGCCGCGGTCGCGTTCATGTTGCAGTTGGAGTCCAGGTACGCCCACAGGGTGTGGACGAGCTCGGTCTGATTGAGCTCGTCGTAGCGGACCATTGAGGCGACCGTGGTCTCGTAGAACTCGTGCACCTCGTCGGGGTGGGAGGCCAGCACCCGGAAGAGGAGCTTGTAGATGCCGCGCCCGATCTCGTGGGTGATGACCATGCCCGAGTGCTGCAGCGCCTCGAGCACGAGCTCGGCCTCCTTGACCGCACACCCGAGCTCGGCGGGGTTGGCGTGGAAGCTCGACATCCCGACCGTGCCGAAGCGCTGGAGCCGCCCCGCGAGCCGACGGGCCAGGGCCATGATGGGCTCGGACCCACGCCCCCGGTCGATGATGCCCGCACCGACCGCCGGCAACGCCGCATAGACGCGCGGGCGCGCGTCCGGTCCCACCCCGTCGAGCTCTTGCGCGAGCGCCCCGGGGTGCTCGGCGGCAATCATCTCCACCACGAGCCGGGGGCGGTCGACGGTGAGCTCCGCGCACAGGATCACCGCTCCTCCCGAGAGGTCGCAGCGCAGGCGCCCGGCGCGGCGCACGATCTCCGGGCCGGTCAGGTCGGTGCGCGAGCGGAGCTCCTCGAGCAGCGATCCGCGGAGATTCTGCTCGGTCTCCTCCTTGGCGTCCTCGACGGCCAGCGCGGTGAGGGCGGCGGCGGCCGCGAGGCGGAGAAACTCGGAGGCCTCGAGCCGGGGCGCGACCTCGCTGCGCAGGAGCGCCACCACCCCGACGATCTCGTCCCGGAAGCGGATTGGCGCCTCCGCCACCACCTCAGGCGGCACGGCCGACGGGCGGCCGCGAACGCGTTCCTCAACCCAGCGCTCGAGCGTGGCCAGCTCGCGGGGGGAGCGAGCGGCGCGCGGCGCGCATGCAACTCCGAGGCGGGGAATGAGGGCTGCGACCGGGCCGCCCGTCGCCGCCACGGCGAGCTCGGCCACGCGCTCCATGCCCTCGCCGTCGAGCACGGCGTCCATCATCGCGGCGTGGGTCTCGCTCAGGGTGTCGAGCAGACGGGTCTGATCGTCGAGCGCGGGCGCCCGACCGGGGAACGGGACCTCCGCGGCCCCTTCAGCGCGTCGAGTCGGGACGGCGAGCCGTGTGGTCATACCAAACAGTATCTCCCCAACACGGGGGCCGCTCACTGGCCCCGTGTCCAATTTGCGCGGCCGTTGTCTTAGCCGTCCGGCTTGTCGGACGGCGCCGGGTCGTCATCCGGCGCTGGGCCGCCGTCGGGCGCGGGCGCCCGATGGCCGAGCCTGCCCTCGGTCACCAGCGTGCCGAGCACGTCCATGATCGCGCGGCAGCCGAGCTGGGCAGTCATGTCGCTCACGTCGTAAGGCGGGGAGATCTCGCCCACCTCCATCCCACAGATGCCTTCGCGGGCGATCATCCGCAGCGCCTTGAGCGCCTCGTGGGGGAGGAGCCCGCCCGGCTCGGGGGACCCCGTTCCGGGGACGAACCCGGCATCGATCGAGTCGATGTCGAACGACAGGTACACCTCCTTGGCGTCCTTCCACGCGACCTCGAGCGCGAGCTCGACCGCCGTCTCGACGCCGATCTCCTCGACGTCGTGGATGGTGATCGCCGTGGTCCCCCGCTCGCGCGCGACCTTCAGTCCGGGGCGGGACCCGTACCAGCCGCCGATCCGATCTGCACGAGATTGCTCGGCGGCGCGTTGGGAATGTTGGTGGCATGGAACCACGGAGTTGTGTGCATCCGCTCGTCCATGTCGCGCTCCTGGATGTCGATGTGGCGGTCGAGGTGGATGATCCCCACGTTTCCGTCGAGGTACTTGGCGATGGCCCGGACGTCGGGATCGCCGAGGGAGTGATCGCCGCCGATGATCACCGGGAACACGCCGCTCTCGAGCACGTGCGAGACGGCGCGGTCGACCTGGTCGAAGGACTTCTCGATGTTGGAGGGGATGACGAAGACGTGGCCCACGTCGCACACGTCGAGCTCCTCGATCAGGTCGCATCCCATGTCGAGGCTGTAGCCGTCGCAGAGCGCCGAGATCCGCCTCACCGCCTGGGGGCCGAAGCGGGCGCCGGCGCGGTAGGTCGTGCCCATGTCGAAGGACGCCCCGATGATCGCCACCTCGTACTTGGAGACCCAGTTGATGTCCTCGCAGTACGGGGCCCGCAGGAAGGTGTTGATTCCCGCGAACGCCGGCTGGCCCCCGCGCGCGAAGGTCGAAATGGTGCGGTCGTTGACCGAGGGGGCGGCCTCGAGGCCGAGCTCGAGCCCGCGCTCGACGGCCTCGCGCTGCGCCTTGCTGGGGACGTCGACGAGGCGCCGGAGCATCCGCATGCCCTGCAGTCGCGAACGGTCAACGCCGCCACCGGAGTCCGCGCGGGGAGCGTCTCCCATCGTCTTGACAACCATAGGACAACTTACCCCATGCTGTCGAGCACGAGCTCGGTTGTCCTAACGTCCCGGGCGCTCGTCATGATCTCCTTCCAGCATGGCCATCTCACCGAAATTCCGCCGCCTCTCTAGGCTTCGAGGGCTCGATCCGGGCCGGTTCGATCGCTCGAGCTTCGTCCCCTTGTACTACCAGCTCCAGGAGCTCCTCAAGGAGCAGATCGAGTCCGGCGTATGGGCTCCCGGCGACCCTCTCCCCTCCGAGCCCGAACTCCCTCGGGTCTCGGAGTCAGCCGCGTGGTGGTGCGCCAGGCGCTGGCCATCCTCGAGGACGATCGCCAGATCGTCAGGCTCCAGGGCCGCGGAACCTTCGTCGCCCGGCCCAAGCTCGAGCATCGCGCCGGCGGCCTGTCCCGGCTCCTGATCGCACGCCGCGGGCCGGAGGTCGACATCCGCGTCCTCGATAAGCGCGTGGCCAAGGTCAAGCAGAGCACCCGCCGCGGGCTCGACGCCACCGCCGCCGAGCCGGGGACGTTCGGCGCCAGCCGAACTC
>JALYZL010000634.1 GCA_030948875.1 Actinomycetota bacterium | reverse complement strand
GGGGATGGGCTACGACAAGGCCGATCTGACCTTTGTCGTCCACTACCAGGCGCCCGGCTCCGTCGTCTCCTACTACCAGCAGGTCGGGCGCGCGGGACGCGGCGTCGATCACGCCGACGTGATCCTCCTCCGAGGCGGCGAGGATCGCCGCATCCAGGACTTCTTCATCGAGCAGGCGTTCCCGGCGCGCGACCGGGTCGAGGCGGTGCTCGAGGAGCTGCGGGCCGCTGGGCATGAGGGCCGCTCCACCCGCGAGCTCATGGCCGTGGTCAACCTCGGCCTCGGCCGCATCGAAGCGATGCTCAAGATCCTCGACGTCGAAGGCGCCGTGCGGCGCGAGGGCAGAAGCTGGCATCTCGTCCCCGGTGCCGACTGGACCTACGACGGCGAGCGCTACGCGCAGGTCACGGCCCTGCGCCGCGCCGAGCAGGACGCGATGGCGGCTTTCGGGACAGACGGCCGCTGCCTGATGCGCGTGCTCCAGGAGGAGCTCGACGATGGGGGGGCGGGGGCCGAACCCCAGGACTGCGGCCGCTGCTCGGTGTGCACGGCGCCGCGCTTCGCCCGGCCCCCCGACCCCGCGCTCGTCGAGCTCGCCGGGCGCCACCTGCGCTCCCGGCCGATCGAGCTCGAGGTCAAGAAGATGGCCCCCGACGCCGCCGGCACCATGCGCAAGATCCCCGAGGACGTGCGGACCGAGCCCGGCTGGGCCCTCGCGCGCTTCGGCGACGGCGGCTGGTGGCCGGCGGTCGAGCGCGGGCTGCGCGCCGGGAAGTTCGACGACGAGGTCGTGGCCGGGCTCGCGGACATCGTGCGCGGCGCGGGCGGCGCTGGCGCGGTCTCCTGGGTCACGACGGTCCCCTCGGGGCGCACGGGGGACGTGATCGGCCGCCTCGCCGAGCGCCTCGCCGCGGAGCTTGGCGTACCCCACGTCGAGCTCCTCACCCGGACCGAGGAGCGCCCGCCCCAGCGCGAGATGGCCAACGCCGTGCAGCGGGCGGCCAACGTTCGTGGGGCGTTCAAGGTCACCGCCAAGCCGCCGCTCGGGACCGGGGTGCTGCTCGACGACCGCCGGAACTCGGGATGGACGCTGGCCATGGTCGGCGGTCAGCTCCGCCGCGCCGGCGCCGAGGGCGTGGTGCCGCTCGTGCTCGGCACGCTCGGCTAGTGCAGCCACCAGGTCTGCGTCTATGCTGCCTGGGGGCGCTCGGCGGGATCGTCGGTGCGTCGGTACGCGCCCTCGGCTGGGTCCCATCTCCATCTGCCTTGGCCTTCCCGGAGGGGTTGAGCGGCTTCGGGTGCTTGGTCGATGAGGTCTTTCAGGCTCCACGCGACGAATCTGTGTGACCGGTCCTCCTCGCTGGCGTAGGCCCACCAGCCGCTGTATTCGGGCTGCTCGCTGGGCTGGTACAAGAGTAGCTGGGGTCGCCGATCCTCCTCGCTCACTCCCCGTCCGACGGCGAGGTAGAGATCGGGGTCGAATCCCAAGGTGCGCGTTTGCCGTCGCCTGGAGACGGTCGCCCGGAGCGCGTAGACGATCTGGAAAGTGAGCAGGAGCACCGCGATGACACCGCCGGGATCGCCGAAGACAAAGTAGAGCAGCGCGACGAACATCCCGATGACCGCGGCCCAGAGGAGAAGCACGAGACCGGGACGGCGTCCAAAGAACGTCTCGCTTGACGACGGTCGCTTGCGCAAGGATTGCCCTCCGGCCGGGCCACGCTGACTAATCGACCAGCTCTGGATCGCGATGGAGATGACAAGGACGAGGCTGGGCCAATCGGCGCTGTGCTGAGTGACGTCATAGCCGAGCCACGCCACGAGCGCGACAACAAAGAGCGTGAAGACCCGCCCGGAGATCCGTCGGTACTGCCAGTTCGACGGCAGCCAGCGGCGAACGAGCCTGTCTTCGACAGCGCAGACGGCAACGAGTGCCGCGATGAACCCGAGGAGCACTAGCCAGAACGAGGCATCGTTTCGCTGGGGCGTCAACACGACGTAGAGCCCGAGTCCGACCGCGCATGGAACGGCCATAGATCCAACGGCGAGGGCGACGGGTCGAGCGTTGGGGGCGATGTGATCGCGGTAGATGGGCGCGAGGCTCGGCCAGCCCGAGCGGCGCAGCGCCCGCGCGCGTCCGGGCGCGAGGCGGTCAAGACCGCGGTGGGTGAGGGTTACCCGCGTGCCGGCGCCGTGGCGCTCGAAGGTGACCTCGACCTCGGTCCCCTCGTTATCGACGAACACCAGGCGAGACCCGGGCTCCCAGACGGTGATCCGACCCAGCTCACGCCCCTCGCCGGTGGCGAGATCCTCGACATCGAGCAGCCGGCCGCCGAGACCGGGCTCGAAGCGGATCGCGGCCGTGCGCGTGATGTCGGGACGCGTGTCGCGGTCGACGCGATACCACGCGTCGATCTCGCGCGTGAACACATCGAAGGCGTCGTCGGGGGAGACCGCCACTTCGACGCCTCTCGTGACCGAATCGCTCACGCCGGACCGGACCCTTCACGGCCACGCTCGGCCTGCTCGCGAAACGACTCAAGCTGCGACGCCCAGTAGCCGTCGATCTCCGACAGCCACGCCTGCAAAGCCACAAAGCGCTCGGCGCGCAGCCGGTAGCGCCGCGCGCGGCCATCCTCGGCGCTGAGCTCGACGTCAACGAGCCCGCTCGAGAGCAGCGCCCGCAGATGTCGGCTCATCGCCGGGCGCCCCATCCCCAACCGGGCGGCGATCTCACCTGCGCGCAGCGGCCGCTCACGCAACAGCTCCACCACCCGGCGACGGGTCGGCTCGGCCAACGCAGCGAACGTCACGTCAATGTCATTCACGACACCGTGAACTATTCACCGCCAGGACCAACATGTCAAGGGTGCTTCGACCCGAGGGCCATACGCGGGCCGGCGGGCAGCGAGCGCGCCCGGGTGTCATTCTTCCCCGCGCTCGCGCGACGACTTCGAACAGCCCAGGAGGACCCATGACCCACGTCGACACCGACCAGGCCGCCCGTGAGGCGAGCGGAGCGCACCCGTACGGCCGCTATCTCGAGGAGTTCGAGGTGGGCGCGGTCTACAAGCACTGGCCCGCCAAGACCGTTACTGAGAGTGACGATCACCTTTTCTGTCTGATAACGATGAACCACCATCCGCTCCACCTCAACGACGTCTACGCCAAGCAGTCCCAGCAGGGCCGCAACGTCGTGGTGGGGCCGCTCGTGTACTCGCTCGCGCTCGGAATGAGCGTCTCCGATGTAAGCGGCAAGGCGATCGCCAACCTGGCCACCGAGGAGCTCAAGCACCCCGCGCCGGTCTTCCACGGCGACACCCTATTCTGCGAATCCGAGGTTCTCGAGGTGCGCGAATCGCGCTCGAAGACCGATCGCGGCACGGTGCGCGTCCACACGCGCGTACTCAACCAGGACGGCGTCCTGGTGGCCGAGTTCAAGCGCCTCGTGCTCGTCCCGCGCAAGCTGCCCTCAGAGGGCCTCGAGAGCGCCGAGACCAATGTCGAATAGGTCGACAAGCTCCCGCGGGCAGCGTTCACAGGTAGGCTTCACCTGGCCATCGACGGAAAAAAGGAGTGCAGAGGGCCCATGGCGTACATCGAAGCGCAGCGCGAAGCGACGACTGAAAATGCTCGCCTACAGGCTTGGGTGGCGGAAGTAGCCCAGCTCACCGCGCCTGACTCCATCCACTGGTGCGACGGCTCCGACGAGGAATACGAGCACCTCGCGCAGACCCTGCTCGACGCCGGCACCTTCGAGAAGCTCGCCGACGAGAAGCGGCCGAATTCGTTCCTCGCGCGCTCTGATCCGGCCGACGTCGCCCGCGTCGAGGACCGGACCTTCATCTGCTCTCGTCGCGAGTCCGACGCCGGCCCGACCAACCACTGGCGTGACCCGGCGGAGATGCGTGAGACGCTCAAGGGGCTGTTCGCGGGGTCGATGCGCGGTCGCACCATGTACGTGGTGCCGTTCTCGATGGGCCCGATCGGCTCGCCGATTTCCTACGTCGGCGTCCAGCTCACCGACTCCGCGTACGTGGCCGCGTCGATGCGAATCATGGCCCGGATGGGCCAGCCGGCCCTCGACGCGCTCGGCACCGACGGCGACTTCGTCCCCTGCCTGCACTCGGTGGGCATGCCCCTCGATGGGGATCCCGCCCACCCCGTCGAGGACGTCCCCTGGCCGTGCAACGCCGAGAATAAGTACATCGTCCACTTCCCCGAGACCCGCGAGATCTGGTCGTTCGGCTCGGGCTACGGCGGCAACGCGCTGCTCGGCAAGAAGTGCTTCGCCCTGCGCATCGCCTCGGTGATGGCGCGCGACGAGGGCTGGATGGCCGAGCACATGCTCATCCTCAAGCTCACCTCGCCCGAGGGCGACGTCAAGTACATCGCCGCGGCCTTCCCGAGCGCGTGCGGCAAGACCAACCTGGCGATGCTCATCCCCACCCTTCCCGACTGGAAGGTGGAGACGATCGGCGACGACATCGCGTGGATGAAGTTCGGCGCCGATGGTCGCCTCTACGCCGTCAATCCCGAGGCCGGCTTCTTCGGCGTGGCGCCGGGCACGGGCGAGCTGACGAATCCGAATGCGATCAAGACCCTGGTCGCCAACTCGGTGTTCACCAATTGCGCCAAGACCGATGACGGCGACGTGTGGTGGGAGGGGCTGACCGCCGACCCGCCGGCGCACGCGATCGACTGGCACGGCAACGACTGGACTCCGGCGTCAGAGACGCCCTCCTCGCACCCGAACGCGCGCTTCACCACTCCCACTTCGCAGTGCCCGTCGATGGCTCCCGAATGGCAGGATCCGGCCGGGGTCCCGATCGACGCGATGCTCTTCGGAGGGCGCCGCTCGACCGTGATTCCCCTCGTCCAAGAGGCGCGCGACTGGGAGCACGGAGTCTTCCTGGGCTCGATCATGTCCTCGGAGACCACGGCAGCGCAGGCGGGCGCGGTCGGGAAGCTGCGCTTCGACCCGATGGCCATGCTCCCGTTCTGCGGCTACCACATGGGCGACTACTTCGGGCATTGGCTGGCGCTCGGCCGCCGCGAGGGCGTGAAGCTGCCGAGGATCTTCTACGTCAACTGGTTCCGCAAGGATGACGACGGCAGGTTCCTGTGGCCCGGCTACGGCGAGAACTCGCGCGTCCTCGCGTGGGTCGTCCGGCGCCTGGAGGGCACGGGGGAGGCCGAGGAGACGCCGATCGGGCTCGTCCCGAGCGCCGGCGCGATCGATACCGAGGGCCTCGACGTCTCCGAGGAGGCAATGGCGCAGCTGCTGGCCGTAGATCCCGAAGGGTGGAAGGCACAGCTGCCGCAGGTGCGCGAGCACTTCGCGCGCTTCGGAGACCGGCTTCCCGCCGAGCTCGGGGTGCAGCTGCAGGCGCTCGAGGAGCGCCTGGGCTAGCCGCTCACAGTAGCTTCGCGCTCGGTAGCGCGCCGTTCTTGATCACTAGCTCGGCGCGCTCGGCCAAGTATCCCGGGGCGGTGATCGTGATGTAGATCCGGTCGCCGGCCCGGTAGACGTGACCCTCGACAGAGTCGAGCAGACGTCCCAGCTTGCGCGTCCCGGCCTCGACTGCCTTGAGCGGACAGCCACGACCGCGGCAGGCCACCGTGACCTGTGCGCGCCTCGGCAGATGACTCAACCGCAGCCGGCGCAGGCGGCTACGGGAATGGCTCCACGTCCAACTCGCCGCGATCCTAACCCTGACGCGGCGTCGCTGGACGTGTCCTGGCTGCGTCACCGGCGCGGTGGGCACAGGGACCACGACGGTCACGGGTGCGGTGACGACGGGCGGGGTCGGCCGCGCTTGGTACGCGACCTCGGCGCCGCCGCGCGGAAGCGCGGCGATGCTCGGGCTGGTACCGGCCATCATGCCCAGCCCGGTGCTCTGACTGGTGTACGGCGTTCCGTCGGTGGTGAAGAGGACGCCGGTGTTGGCCTGGAAGGCGATCTCGTGGCCCCCGGTGGACAGGGTTGCGATGCTCGGGTTGGTGCCGGGCAGCATGCCCTGCTGGGTGTTCGTGCTCGTGTAGGGCGTGCCGTTGGCGGTGAAGAGGGCGTCGGTGTTGGCTTGGAAGGCGATCTCGTAGCCGCCGCCGGCCGCCGCGTCGAGGCTAGGGCTGGTGCCGGGCAGCATGCCCTGCTGGGTGTTCGTACTCGTGTAGGGCTTGCCGTCGGTGGTGAAGAGGACGCTCGTATTCGCCTCGAAGGCAATCACGAAGGCGCCCCCCGATAGTGCCGCGATGCTCGGGCTCGTGCCGGCTCGCATTCCCTGCTCGGTGTTGGTATCGGTGTAGGGCGTGCCGTTGGTGGTGAGGAGCGCGCCCGTATTCGCCTGGAAGGCGATCTCGTAGCCGCCGCCCGATAGCGCGGTGATCGACGGGCTGGTGCCGGCCATCATTCCCAGTTGGGTGTTCGTCCCTGTAGAGGGCGTGCCGTTGGTGGTGAAGAGGCTGCCCGTGTTGGCCTGGAAGGCGATCTCGAAGGCGCCGCTGGGTGCGGCCGCGATGCTCGGGCTCGTGCCCGCCATCATCCCGAGCTTGGTGTCCACGGCGGTGCCGTTGCTCCCGGCGGCCCACAGGTCGCCGTTGCAGCCCTGGTAAGCGATCTCGTATGCGCCGGACGGGAGCCCGGCGATGCTTGGGCTGGTGCTCGGCATCATCACCAGTGTCGTGTCCTCGCTACCCGCCGTACCGTAGGTCCGCAGGTCGCCGCCGGCGGCCAAAGCCGAGGCCGGGAAGGCAGCAAGCAAGGCCACGAACGCCAGCGCCGCCAACAGCTTGCTCGGGACCTCATCAGCCCGTCGGCGGTACATGTGTACGGGTCCTCCGCGCCTCACACATGGCACGGTACCCGCGGTGCGCTCGAGGGAATCCGCGTAGCTTGTGCGTAACCTCAGAAACGTGGTGCTGCCCTTCGTCATATCCGACGGCGCCGTGCTCGCCGTCCAGGCGGCCATCGTCGCCGCTCCCCGCGCCGATCCGCCCGGCTTGGACCGGCTCCGCCGCCTGGGCGGACGCTGGTGGGCGCTCGTTCCCCTCGGCTCGATCGTCGTCGTCATCTTCGCCATCGACGGCGTTTCCCAGACCGCCACGGGCCTGACCTACCTCGCCCTCGTCGCCGTCCCCATCCTCGCTGCCCTGGCCCTCGGCTGGGGGATGCGCGGGGCAAGGCCGAAAGCGGCCCTCGCCGTCCTCCCGCTCTTCGCCATTGCCTGGAACTGGCGCACCTCGCTCACCGGCGAAGCCGCCGCCGTCATCCTCTCCGCCCTCAGTTGCATCACCCTCGGAATCCTCCTCGCCGCCCTCACCCCCCCAAGCTGGCTCAAGGTTGGAATCGTCCTCATGGCCATCGGCGACACCTACCTGGTCGCCACCGACCTCCTCCAAGCCCCCAACAACACCCTCACCGCCGCTCACCCGGCCGCCGGCCTCCCCCAGCTCCAATCCGAGCTCTTCGGAAGCGTCCAGATGGGCTACGGCGACCTGTTCATAGCGGCAGTGCTGGGAGCCGTTCTCGCCAGCGAGCCAGGCAGGCAGCGAGCGGCCGCCGTGCTCACGCTGGCCTTCGCCGCCGCCTTCGACCTCCTCTTCTTTGCGGTCAACGAGCTCCCGGCCACAGTGCCGGTCGCGCTGGCCCTGACCGGCAGCGAGCTATGGCGCCGTTACACGCGCACGACGGAGCGCGTGGAACCCCGGGGCCTGGCGCGCGGCAGCCTGAGGCCCCGCGCCCCCACCAGCACCGCTAGTGCTGATCCCCGCCCGTTGACGCCGGAGGCCGCGACTCCTCGGCCAGAGAGGTGATCGCGAGCGCCCCGCGAGCCGAGCCCTCGAGAACCGCTGTCGCCTCCTCCTGCGAGCGTGCATAGAGCTCGACGAGCAGGTGGACGACGATCTGGTCCTCGTCGTGCTTGTGGAAGCGGACGTGGGTAAAGAACTCGCGGGTGCCGTGGTCGCCGAACGCGGCATAGGAGAGCGCGTCGCCCGCCTCGGGTCCCGAGCACGTCTCGACGTCCTCGGCATCGACGGTGACCGTGCACGACGCCACCCACGGCGTCCCCGCGATCATCCGCTCCCAGCGATCCTCGATCGGCTCGACGCGTCCGTTGTGGAAGCCGAGGTGCGGCTGGTCGTGCATGCAGTCCAGGCACTGGACCACCGCCTCCTGCATCTCATCCACGACCTCGCCCCGCTCTCCGGTCTCGGGGTCGATCCTGTGGATTCCCTCGTAGTGCACCTGCACTTCAAGGTTTTGCGACCAGCAGCGATAGCAGCGCAGCCAGCTCCGGACCTCAGTGGAGCCCTCCATACGCATGATTCTATTCTGCGCTCGCGTGGTCATGCCCCAGGCCCCGATCGGAGTGATCCTCGCCGGCGGCCGCGGCCGTCGCCTGGGCGGCGCCAAGGCCCAGGTCGAGCTCAGGGGGCGCCCGCTGATCTGCTACCCGCTGCGCGCGCTCCGGGAGGCGCTCGCCGAGGTGGTGATCGTCGCCAAGGCCGACACCCGGCTGCCCCGCGGCCTCGGCGACGTGGCCGTCTCGGTCGAGCCCGCGGATCCGCGGCATCCCCTCACCGGCATCGTCCACGCCCTGGGTCTTGGCGCGGGGCGCGCCGTGCTCGTGTGCGCGGCCGACATGCCGTTCGTGAGCCCGGCGCTGGTGACCCGGATCGCCGGGACCGACCCGGCCGGGGCCCCGGCGGTGGTCCCCATCTGTGGGGGTGAGCTCCAGCCGCTGCTCGCCCTGTACCTGCCCGCCGCGGCGGCCGCCTTCGACGACGACGCCGCCGAGGCGGGGCGCCCACTCCGGCGCGTTGTCGCCGCGATCGGGCCGCGCCTGCTCGAGATCGAGGACGGCTATCGCCGCGCGTTCTTCAACATCAACACCCGCGAGGATCTGGAGCGCGCCGCCGCGATCCTCGACGAGGGCGGCTACCCGAACGTGAAGTCGTAGGCCTGCACGCCCGGGGGGATCTGGACGGTGAGCACGTGCTCCTGGTCGGTCGGTATCGAGACCAGGTTGTACAGGCGCTGACCGCGCACGCTCGCGACGCCGCTGTGCACGTCGGCGCCGGCGACCGCCGCCCGGATCGGCCGGCCGTCGAGCCGCACCGCGACGTTCCGGGGCACGTTGCCGACCGAGGTGAGGACGAGGTAGACCTTGGCCGCCTGGTAGTCGAGCGAGAGCTCACCTGGGGCGGACACCGGCGTCGCGTACTGCGGGGTCACGTTCCAGGTCCCCTTCAGCGCTGCCTGGTTGAGCTGGAGGCTGCCGTCCCCGGGGTAGGCGCGAACGCCGGGCTTGACCGCGGGCACGAAGTTCTCCTGAGCCGCGCGATCGGCACCGAGATAGGTCTCGGGGGTCGCCATGTTCTGGGAGGCGATCGGGACATTGACGGTGATCGGCGGCGGCAGGAGCTTGACCCCGGCCTGGAAGAGCAGGGCGCGGACGGCGGCCTCGCTCCGCTTGTAGTCGCCCTCCGAACTGCTCGTGCCTGACCTCGCCGCTCGCGTCGATCAGGTACTCGGCCGGCCAGTACTGGTTCTGGTAGGCGTTCCAGGTCCCGTAGTTGTTGTCCTGGGCGACGGGATAGCGGATCGCCTCGGTCTGGATCGCCTGCTGACCGTTGCCCGCCTCCTGCTCGAAGGTGAACTCCGGCGTCTCGACGCCGACGATCTCGAGGCCGTGGGGATGGTAGGCGGCGTACAGCGCCTTCAGGAACGGCAGCGTCCGGATGCAGTTGATGCATGTGTAGGTCCAGAAGT
>JALYZL010000593.1 GCA_030948875.1 Actinomycetota bacterium | reverse complement strand
GGGATCTCGCCCGCGAGTCGGTTGCGCATTTCGCTCTTGTTCAGCGCTTTCGAGGCGGGGATGCCGCTGATCGGACTCGCCTTAGGCGCGCCGCTCGGACATGCGATCGGCGGAGCAGCCGACTACGTCGCGATCGGAGTCCTGCTCGCGTTCGGGCTCTACACACTGCTCGCCGCCGAACAGGACGAACCGGAAAGGCTGGGTCAACTCACCCAGATGCACGGCCTCGGCGCGCTCATCCTCGGCGTCAGCATCAGCCTCGACGAGCTCGCGATCGGCTTCACACTTGGCTTGCTACGCCTTCCCGCCGGGCTTGTCATCGCCCTCATCGCGCTCCAGGCCTTCATCGTCGCTCAGCTCGGGCTACGCATTGGAAGCCGACTTAGCGAGCGCCTCCGCGAAGGCGCCGAACGTCTGGCCGGCGCCGCGCTCACCGGACTCGGCGTCGCGTTGCTCGCAGAGAAGCTGCTCGGTTAGCGCAAGCCTGCCCGCCCTAACCCGCTCTGCCGTCGCCGCGCGCATCTCGATGTCCGCTGCAACTTCCCCCTATTGCGCGGACAGCAAGGCGCTGCGCTTCGCCGCCGCCGCCGCTCTGGCGCCGGATCGGCGGAGTCGCCTATACCGGGTCGGATTCGGCTAAGGGTGGGCCGATGACCTCCATCCCCAGCGGCTCGCCAATTCGCCCGAACGCTGCGGGATCAGGTGCCGCGAGCGCGGCGAAGCGCTCGAAGAAGCGCTCCATCCCGGCCGGCGTGAACATCACGAGGATGCGTGCTGGCGCATCGGCGACATTCTGAAAGCAGTGTGGCGTGCCTCTCGGCACGAACACAAACGAGCCGGCCGGCGCGCGGTGAACCGCGACATCCAGCCTGAAGCGGAGCTCTCCCTCGATCACGTACCACGACTCATCCTCGTTCGCGTGCGTGTGAAGCGGCGGCCCCTGCCCCGGAGGGATCACGTTCTCCAGTGCGGTTAAGGAGCCGTTCGTCTGCTCGCCGCGAACTTTGAAGGTGAGCGGCCCGCCAACCGGACCCTCGATCCGCGTCCCGTCGTTCGGATCGACAATCACGGCCCTGATCGCGTCGGTCATCTGCCCTCCGTCATTTGGATCGCCCACGATCCTAGCCGTCCCGGCATCCGATCCACCAACCGATCGCGCCTGCCGCGAACGCTCTCGCAAGAATCACGTTGAGCCCGCCAGCATCACCCGAACCGAATCGATCGGTGGCGATCTCAAATCCAACGCCGCGAACACGCGATGACCCCTTGCAACAGACCGGCGACCGCCGTCGACAACGCTCGAGCTCATCAGAAGAACCAGGCGCAACCTCGGGCTGCCTCCTGCTCTTCTGCCACCGCGAGCACCTGACCGTTCATGGCGAGAGCCCTCCTACGCGCGGATCTCGGGTCTGCCGGCGGCTTCCGCCTTTGCCCCGATCGAACTACTCGCCGCGCTTGTGCAAACGCGTGATCCCGACGGCGCCCCAGCTGCCGAATTCCGCATTGGTCCGAGGACAGCGTCCGGAGCGGCTCCGCGGGGATCGCGATGCTGGCACGCGTCCTGCTCGTGGCGAGGAGCGGGGCTGGGCCAAGCGCCGGGGAGCCACCTGCATCGTTGGGATCGCGGTACTCAACGCGAACGCAGTCAACGCGCGAGTTCGTTTCGATCCGAGCGTCTCCGGTGGAACGAGTCGGGCTTCTGCTTGGCGAGACATCCGACGTGTTCGCCGGCTGTGCGATTGAGCTGCGACGAGGTCAACTGACTGTTGGGGTCGCTAGGCCTGGACTTGTCCGCGGACTGCCCAGGCGCGCGCACGGAGATCGATCGACCCACCCGGGTTTCGTGGCAGTGTGGACCGGACGCGGTTCTCTACCGCGACGCGGTCGGCTTGGGGGAGGGACATCAGGTGGGAGGGACCCGCGCCCTTGCCTGCCAGGAACGGCGACCAGTAGTCGTTGAAGTCGCGAAACCGGGTTTGGACGTCGAGTGGCTCGGCCGCGACGCTCGCGAGCCCCGCTTCGCGGAACAGTGCCCGGAGCGGCTCCGGTCTGCAGATCGTAAAGCGCCGGACCTCGTCGAGATCGCCGGCTGCGGGGGCCTGCGCGAGGAGCGCATCCCAGAAGTAGCGCAGCATTTGCATCTCGTCCCAGTCCCAGACGTAGACGGCGATGACGCCGCGTGGGCGCGCTACCCGGATCAGCTCGCGGACGGCCGAAACGGGCTCGGAGACGAGGTTGAGCAGGAGCCCTGTGACGACGACGTCGAATCGTCCGTCCTCGAATGGGAGGGCCTCCACGACCGCCGTCTCGAACTGAGCTCTCGGGTCGCAGACGGACGAACGCGCGCGCTCGATGAACGCCGCCGACGCGTCCACTCCGTGGACCTCCGACGGAGAGGAGTCCTCCAGGCTCAAGATTGGGCCTGTGAGCGCTCCGGTTCCACAGCCGACGTCGAGCCAGCGCAGACCCGGCCCCTGATCGAGCCAGGCAAGGAAGCTCGGAGCGATCTGCCGGCTCCAGCGACCCATGTACCCCTCGTAGTGATCCGCGCCCGTCCACCGATCTCGATCGTGGCTTGGAATCTCGGTTTCGGGCGAGCGCATCGTCTAAAGCTCCTGAGCTCGGGCCGAGCTTTACGCCCCGCCCACGGCAGGCTGCTGCACGACGTCGAACGGCGGCGGGCCGAGCAGTTCGATGTTGCTGTCAGATCGCTGCGCCGCTGCATGCAGTCTCGCGAAATCGGGGGACCGGGAGGCATCGGCGTGGGAGCTGGCTGGCTCGCTTGCGTTGCGGTAGAAGGCTTCCGCCGTTCCGGGGGTTATCAGGCAGAGCAGGTGCGCGGTCTCGGAGGTGACGAGAAATGCGTGCGGGACGCCGCGCGGCGCCATCAACAGGCCGCGCTCGCCGACGCGGTACTGCTCGCCGTCGACGTGCGCGAGGATCTCGCCCTCGAGGACGTAGATCGCTTCGTCCATGCTGGGGTGAAGATGCAGGGGAGTGGTCTTGCCGCGGACGACATGGTCCTCGAACAGCATGAACGAGCCGCCCGTCTCGGCCGAGGTCGCTTTGATAGTGAATAGCCCGCCGCCGGCGAACCAGCGCAGCTCGCCTTCATCGTGCTGGCGGACCACTGCGGTTGCGTTGCTCATTTGAGGGTTCTCCCCGGTGCGAATAGATGGGACTGCGGTACCCATGGACACTATAGTACTATTATGGTCATGTCAATCCCATATGAGCTGAGGGGCAGGACCCACCAGAAGGCGCGCACCCGCAACGCGTTGATCGCCGCGGCTCGCGCGCTGCTCACCGAGGGCGTGACCCCGACCGTCGAGCACGCCGCCGACCGCGCCGCGATTTCCCGGACCACGGCGTACCGGTACTTCCAAAACCAGCGCGCGCTACTCGTTGCGACCTATCCCGAAATCGACGCCCCCTCACTGCTGGGCGCGGACGCTCCCGCCGACCCGCTCGAGCGGCTCGAGGCGGTCGCCGACCACATCACCCGCTCAATCCTCGAACACGAGCCCGAGCTGCGCGCGCAGCTGCGGCTGTCGCTCGAGCCCACACCCCCGCAACCCGAAGCGCTGCCGTTTCGCCAGGGACGCGCGATCGGCTGGTACGAAGACGCGCTCGCCCCCCTGCGCGACCGCATGACTCAGGCCGAGCTTCACCGGCTCGCTCTTGCGATCCGCGCCACCACCGGGATCGAGGCGCTCGTCTGGCTGACCGACATCGCCGGACTCTCGCGCGAAGAAGCCGTCGCGATCATGCGCTCATCCGCGCGTACACTGGCGCGCTCCGCAATCGCAGACGGAGCAACACCGGACTAGCAGCCGCGGCGCGGGTCGCCCGCGCCGTGCACCCACCACTCTTCCGCATCGCGAGGGCATCCCGGTAACGGCCACCGCTCCAGGCCGCGCTCATGCTCGTGAGCGACTCAGCAGCCCGGAGGCGATACGCCGCGCTCGTGCTTTGCTCGCGCCACGCGCATCTCGCCGCCCACGATGAGTACCCCGCTCCGCGCGGAACTCGGGTCTGCGTGCCTTGCGCTTTCACCTCGGGCAGGTCCACGCAGCTCACCGCTGCTATCGCGTGGACTCGCCAGCCAAGCCGCGTCGCGCCGGGCGGAGACGGAGGCGGGCTTTGGGCGGTATCCATGCGGTGGCCGTAGTCGCACTACGCTTGCCTGATGGGGTATCCGCGACCGTGACTCCACGTGCGATAGTCGCGATCATCTTTCGAGCGCTGAGGGGTTCGCTGCCATTCTGGCTCGCGGCCGCGGCATGCGTCGTCGGGGCAGCGCCTTCGTCGTCGGTGGCGAGCGCTCCGAGACGCTCCGGGCCAAGGTTGATCAAAGGGGCGTTCTGGGAGCTGCTCGTTGCGGACGGGTCGGTGCCAGTCGGGCTCTATGGCGACTCGGCGGGGACGGTCATGACGGGCTCGGGTAGGGTCGTCGGAAACGTCCCGCCCGAGGACCAGGTGGAGACACTCGTCGCGTCTGGACGCTGGGCTGCATGGGTGGCTTACCACCTCTACAACGACGATGGTCCTGGTGCATATGACTACGTGATTCACCTCGCGAGCATCACCGGCAAGCCGGTTCGGCGAGTCGTCGCGACGTGCCAGACAGCGAGCGGGGTCGTTGCGGTCGGCGGACCGACACTCGCGTACGGATGCGGCTCCTCGAGGATCGACCTGATGAGCCTCACAAGTGGCAGAAAGCAGTCGGTGACCGCTGACGGACCCGTGGATGAACTGGAGATCTCCGGCCACTATCTGGCGGCCGCGATTGATTCGGAACTACCGTACCCGTTCGGCGTATCGCAGGAAGTCGAAGTATTCGATCTACGCTCGATCGCGGTCGCGAACCGGGTGATGACCCCCGCGCGAATCGAGTCCTACGCGATTTCCACCTCCGGCGCAGTAGCGACGACCCAGGGCTTCTACGCGCTGAACCCGCCGCTGTTCTACAACAACTATGCAGGGGACGAGTGCCAGCACCCGTCTCACCTCGTCGTCCAGCCGATTGGGCGGCCCGCGCGCACGATCGACACCCGGGCATGCCCTTTTCCAGTCGTGTCCGCCGGGTCGCGATTCGTGTACTCGCGGATTGAAGGCTCAGGCGCGGCAGTTGTGATCGCAGATCCCGCCGGCCGACGGCAGGTCGTCAGGTGGCTTGGGCGCTCCCGAAACGAACTGACGCTGTACGCGCTCGCGGCGAACGCGCGATCGGTTCTCTACACCGACGGAACATGTGCGAATGCCGACGGCGGCTTCCCGGGCATCAGCAGCTTTTTACAGCCGCTCTCGAACAGAGCAAAGCCGAGACCGGCCGCCCCGATTGCCTGCCCCGTGGCGGCTAAGCTGCCTCGGCGCTTGACGCTACCGACTGGGAAGCGAGGGTCCCGACCTCGCGAGGTCCAGTTCACGATCCGCTGCCCGATCGGTTGCACGGACGCGGGCGTCACGCTGTCCACTACCTCAGGACCGACCGGGTTCAATGACTACGGGATATCGCTTGCTTCCGGCCGCCAGGGGCGTGCCCGCGCGTTCTGGACGCCATCCCCTACAAACAAGCCGGTGACCGCGTTCGCGGACGTTGGCGGACTGAATCGGACGGGAACTTGGACGCTGAGCACCAAACGCACGATCCGGATCACCTTTTGCAATCCACAGCATGCGACCTGCCGGCGGAAGCTCACCCCGTCGACTGCGGGGCCGCTGTAGTGATCAGCTTCAGCCGCCGCGACCAGCGAATCCCGACGGCGACCGCGCCCGGGCCGCGGTTCACGTCGGCGCCGACCAGACGCTCGGAGCAGCGTCGCACGCCGGCGGCGACGACACACTCGGCGCCCGCAGTCCATCCAGCCGCCAGGTACTCCGCGAGCGAGAGCTGAGGCTGGAGTACCGGCGCGGTGCTCCTCGCCGAATCCAGCGCTCTCGCTGCGCGCCCGCCAGGCGTGTAGGTGCAGAGACGAGGTCGGCC
>JALYZL010000578.1 GCA_030948875.1 Actinomycetota bacterium | reverse complement strand
TCGTGTCCGATGACCGCGCGGCGATCGAGGCCGCGCTCAGGCGTTACGTGGAGGAGGACGCCGCGCTCGTGTTCACCACCGGCGGTACCGGGCTCACGCCCGACGACGTGACGCCGGAGGCGACGCGGGCAGTGATCGAGCGCGACGCGCCGGGGTTCGCCGAGGCGATGCGCGCTGAGTCGACGCGCATCAAGCCGCTGGGCATGCTCAGCCGCGGCGTGTCCGGGACCGCCAAGGGGACGCTGATCATCAATTTCCCCGGCAACCCGAAAGCGATCCGCGAGATCTTCCCGGTCATCGCCCCCACCCTCGAACACGCCGTCGCGACGCTGCGGCGCGGGCCGGGTGGCCGGGCGGCGGATGGTGGACACGCCGGCCATTGAGCTGCGCGGTGTCGCTCGCTACTTCGGCGAACGGATCGCGCTCAGGGACATCTCGGTCGTCGTCCCCGCCGGCGCGACGCTCGCCGTGCTCGGACGCAACGGCGCCGGCAAGTCGACCCTCCTGCGCGTGCTCGCGACGCTCCTGCGCCCGCACGCCGGCAAGGTGTCGCTGCTCGGCGAGCCGCTCCCGGCACGGGCGTGGGCGGTGCGGGGAAGGCTCGGGCTCCTGCCCCACGAGCCGCTCCTGTACCGCGACCTGAGCGGCCGCGAGAATCTCCGCTACCACGCTCGCCTCTACGGCGTTGGAACCGAGCGCGTCGAGGAGCTGCTGCGCGGCGTGCGCATGGAGCGCCGGGCCGATGAGCCGGTACGGCTCCTGTCTCGCGGCATGGTGCAGCGCGTCGCCGTGTGCCGCGCCGTCCTCCACGACCCCGAGATCCTGCTCCTCGACGAGGCGCGGGCGAACCTCGATCCGGGAGCGAGCGAGCTCGTCGAGCCGCTGGTGGGGCGAGCCGCGGGCCGGACGCGCGTGATCACCAGCCACGACCCCCAGGCGGCACTCGCCGAGGCCGACCTCGCGCTCGGCCTGCGCGACGGACGACCCACCTTCTCGCTCCCCGCCGACCAGGTCACCCCCGACCTAGTCCGAGAGCTCTACGCGTGAGAACGGCGCTCGCGGTCCTGCGCAAGGACCTCCTGCTCGAGCTCCGCACGCTCGAGACCATCCCGGCGATGGCGCTGTTCTCGATCGCCACCTTCGTGATCTTCCACTTCGGCCTGAACCGCCCTACCGTCGACGGCCAGCTCGCCGCCGGCGTGCTCACGGTGACGCTTCTGTTCGCCGGCATTCTCGGCGTCAACCGGCTCTTCGTAGCCGAGCGCGAGCAGGGAGGCTTCGACGCCTTCCTGCTCGCCCCCGTCGACCGCTCGGCGCTGCTCCTAGCCAAGGCCAGTGCGCTCTTCCTGTTCCTGGCCGCGCTCGAGCTGATCGCCGTGCCCGCGTTCAGCGTGCTCCTGCTCGAGCCCCCGCTCGGCCCGGCGCTGCCGTCGATGATCGTCGTCCTCGCCCTCGCCGACCTCGGGATCGCGGTGATCGGCACCCTGGTGTCCGCGCTCGCGGTCCAGACCCGGTCGCGGGACGTCATCGGGCCACTCATCGGGCTGCCCCTCCTGATCCCCGCGCTGATCGCCACCGCGCGCGCGATCGGACCGCTGCTCACACCTCAAGGACCCGCTCCGCTACCGGGGAAGTGGCTCCTCATCCTGGCGCTTTATGATTTGGTGTTCGCCCTGGTCGCTTACGCCGTCTTCGACTTTCTCTTGGAGGACTGACGTGCCCACCTACGGGAAGGGCCTTCGGGGCCTCTCCATCCTCACCCTCGTGACGATTTCCGCCGCGCTGATCCTCGTGTTCTTCTACGCGCCGCTGGACGCCAACCAGGGTTTCATCCAGAAGATCTTCTACATCCACGTGCCGCTGGCCATCGTCTCGCTGTGCGGGTTCGTGTTCGGAGGGGTGCTCGGCGTCATGCACCTGCGCACGGGCGACCGGCGCTACGACATGCGCTCCTACGTGGCGATCCACATGTCGCTCATCTTCGGCGTCGCGGCGCTGATCTCGGGCTCGATCTGGGCCAAGGCGTCGTGGGGGCACTGGTGGGTATGGGACGACCCGACGCTCGTCTCCTACCTGATCGTCGTGCTCATGTTTGCCACCTACACGCCGTTTCGCTTCTCGATCGAGGACCCTGAGCGCCAGGCCCGCTACGCGAGCGTGTTCGCGATCCTCGGCGGCGCCTTCGTGCCGCTGAACTTCGTCGCCGTACGGGCGGCGCAGGGATTGGTCCATCCCCGCGTGCTGACGACGTCGGGCGGCAACCTGCCGAGCCCCATGCGCCTCACCTTCCTCGTCTCCCTGCTCGGCGTCGCCCTCCTTTACGTGACGCTGTGGAAGTACGAGATGGCGGCCAAGAACGCGCGCATCCAGCTGCGCGTGCTGCGCCGCCGCCTGCTCGGCGACGACGACATCAGCCCGCTGCAGCGAAGCGCGGCACCGTCGCTATGAGCCCCTTCGCCGTCACCCCCGCCCTGCCCCTCCACGCCGCGGGCAAGTACGTCGCCGGCGCCTACATCGTTTTCGTGGCGGTGATCCTGATCTATGTGATGATCATGGCCGTCCGGCTCAGCCGCACCGAGCGAGCGCTCGACGAGCTGGGCCGCGACATCGCACAGCGCGACGAGGCCGGAGGCGAAACGGTCGCCGACCCCGGCGGCGACACGGAGACCGGCGCCGCCCGCGTCGGCGACCGCGACCTTGACCGCGAGCCGGCGCCTGCCGGACGCCCGGGAGACTCACCACTGTGAGCGAGCTCCTGTGCATCGGCGTTTCGCACAAGACGGCGCCCGTGGCGGTACGCGAACGGCTCGCGCTCAGCGAGGGACGCGCCGCCGAGTTCCTCCGCGATCTCAGGGGCGACACCGAGGTGCACGAGGCGGTCGGGATCTCGACTTGCAATCGCATGGAGCTCTACCTTGTCGTCGGCGATCCGGTCGAGGCCGAGAGCGCCGCGCTGACCATGCTGGCGAGCCAGTCGGGGATCCGCCCCACCGAGCTCGCGCCCGCGATCTTCACGCACCGAAACTGCGACGCCGCTCGCCACCTGTACCGCGTCACCTCCGGCCTCGACTCGATGATCGTCGGCGAGGCCGAGGTGCAAGGGCAGGTCAAGCGGGCCTACGACGGCGCGCTCGCCGCGCATACGACAGGCCCCCTGACCAACCGAATGTTCAAGGCGGCGCTCGCCACCGGCAAGCGCGTGCGCCACGAGACCGCGATCGCCGCCGGCGCCCTCAGCTTGCCCGCGGTGGCGGCGAACCTCGCGCGTGACCTGCTCGGCGAGCTCACCGCTCGCGAGGTGGTGATCGTCGGCACCGGTGAGACGAGCGAGCTCACCGCTCGCGCCCTAGCCGACAGCGGCGTGCAGACCGTGTTCGTGGCTAACCGCCGCAAGGACCGGGCGCTGAGCCTGGCCAAGCGCTTCGGCGGCGAGACCATCAGCTTCGACGAGCTCCCGCGCAGGATGCGCCGCGCCGACATCGTCGTCGCCGCCACCGCCTCGCCACACCTCCTGCTCGAGGCCGAGGAGGTCGCGGCGATGATGCGCGGACGGGAGGACCGCTCGCTGCTCATGATCGACCTCGCCGTGCCCCGCGACATCGACTCCGCCTGCGCCTCGATCCCCGGCGTCAGCCTTTACGACATCGACGATCTCGAGGCGGTCATCGACCGCAACCGCTCGGTCCGCCGAGCCGAGGCGCGCAAGGCCGAGGGCATTGTCGAGGAGGAGATCCAGCACTTCGCACTCTGGCTCGGTTCGCTCGAGGTGCTGCCCACCGTTGCGGCGCTGCGCGAACGTGGTCGCGCCATCGCCGAGCAGGTCTCGGCCGAGAACGCGGGCAAGTGGGAGTCCGCCTCCGAGCGTGACCTCGAGCGCGTGAACGTCCTTGCCCACGCCGTCGTCAGCCGGCTCCTCCACGAGCCGACGCTGCGGATGAAGGAGCTGCGCGGCGACCGCGTCCACGCTCGCATGCAGCTCATCCGCGAGCTCTTCGGACTCGACGCCGCCGAGCGCGCGGGCGCCGAGAGCGGGGCCGAGGTCGCCGAGGTGCGCGAGCTCGGCCAGCGCCGGCGGCGGAGCCCGGGCGCTTGACCGGATGATCCGGGTGGGAACGCGCGGGAGCACTCTCGCGCTCGCCCAGGCGCGCTGGGTGGCAGACAGGCTGGCGGATGAGGTCGAGCTCGTGACCGTGACGGTGGCGGGCGACCTGAGCGCCGCCGTCGCCGACAAATCGCGCTGGGTGTCCGAGCTCGAGCAGGCGCTCCTCGATCGCCGCATCGACGTCGCCGTGCACTCGGCCAAGGACGTGCCCTCCGAGCTCGCCCCCGGCCTCGAGCTCGTCGCGATCCCCGAGCGCGCCGACGCCCGCGACGCGCTCTGCGGGGCGCCGACCCTGCGCTCGCTGGCGCCCGGAGCCCGGGTGGGGACGAGCAGCCTCCGCCGCACCGCGGAGATCCGCGCGGCGCGCACGGACGTCGAGGTGGTGCCGGTGCGCGGCAACGTCGACACCCGCCTGCGCAAGCTTGCCGAGGGAGAGTTCGACGCGCTCGTGCTCGCGCTCGCCGGACTGCAACGGCTCGGGCGCGAGGACGCCGCCGACGGCGTCCTCGACGAGCTCGTCCCCGCCGCCGGCCAGGGCGCCTTGGCGCTCGAGGCCCGCGCCGGGGTGGCCGAGGTCGCGGAGGCGCTGGGAGCGCTGCGCGACCCTCAGGCC
>JALYZL010000555.1 GCA_030948875.1 Actinomycetota bacterium | reverse complement strand
CGCGCGGCCCGCTCACTCGCGCGGCGCTCGGCGCCGTTGGGTGGGTGTGGACGGCCCTGGCGACAGCGCTCTCGGGCACCACCCTCTATCTGCGGGCTCCGCCGGGCACGCCGCCGCCCGGTGAGTGGCCGGCGTCGGTAGGCGCCACCGTTCATCATCTGCTCACCCCCCTGGTCACCTCGGGGGCGCTCGTCCCGGCGCTGGTGTGGGCGGGTGCTGCGGTGATCCTCCCGTGGCTCGTCTCCGGACGCCGGCTCGCCGTCGATTTCGTGCTCGCGAGCGCCTGGGCCGCCGGGCTCGTCGCCGCGACCGAGGCCGCACTTCGGATGGTCCACGGCTCGCTCGCGGGGGCCCCGCTGCGCGGCGCGGTACTCGGCGGGGTGGCGGCGTTCGCGATCGCCCTCGCACCGAGCATCCTCCGAACCTCTCGCGCGGGGTGGGTTTTCGCGCGAGTTCCGTAGCATCCGGGTGCCCGCATGGGCGTCCGATGAGCGTGCTTAGGAGTCTCGAGAGCAAGATCGCCGGCCTCGTGGAAGGCACGTTCAGTCGTGCCTTCCGCTCCGAGGTCCGCCCCGTGGAGATCGCACGCCGGCTCGCGCGCGAGATGGAGGAGCACAAATCGTCCTCGGTCTCGCGGACCTACGTGCCGAACGAGTACGTCGTCTACCTCTCCCCGCGCGACCGCGAGCGGTTCGCCGACTACGAGGAGGCGCTGACCGATGAGCTCGCCGGTTACCTGCTCGAGTTCGCCCGCCGCGAGCGCTTGGCGATGCTCTCCCGCCCGGTGATCGAGTTCGAGACCGACGGGCGCCTGGGTCTCGGCGAGTTCGGGATCCAGACTCGTGTCGTGCAACATCCGGCCGAGGCGGAGATGGAATCGGCCCCGCCCGCGCTCGACCGCGAGCGCCGGCGCGAACAGGAGGGCGGCAGGACGATGATCCACGGCGCCGCCGAGCGCGTCTCAGAGCCGCTCGAGGAGCGCGCCCGCGCCCACCGGAGCACCGCGCTGCTCCTCGCCGAGGGCAAGCGCATCGTCGTCGGCCCTGCCGGCGCGACGATCGGCCGCAGCCGCCAGTGCGACGTCGTGCTCACCGACCCGAACGTGTCGCGCCAGCATGCCGAGCTGCGACCGCGGGGTGGGTCCTGGGTGCTCAGCGACCTCGGAGCGACCAATGGCGTCGTCATCAACGGGCGCCGGATCGACGCCCCCGAGGTCGTCCGCTCCGGTGATCGCATCGAGCTCGGGACCTCCGTGATGACCTTCGAGCTCGAATGATCGCCTCGCTCCAGCTCGCCCCCGTGTCGGTGGCGCTGAAGTTCGGCTTTCTCGCCGTCCTCTACTTGTTCCTCATTTGGGTCGCGGTGAGCTCCTTGCTCGATCTGCGCCGCGGGCCGGGAGGCGTCGCCGACGGCGCTCCTGGCAACCCGCAGGACGCCACCGGCTTGTACCCGGCCGCGGCCGGGATGGCGGACCTCGACGGAGCCTTCGAGCCCCGGCTCGTCGTCGAGCAGGCACTGGGACACGAGCCTGGAATCGCCTACGACGTGCGTGGTGGCGCTACCCTCGGGCGAGGCGACGTCGAGATCAAGCTCGAGGATCCGTTCGCGTCCTCGCGCCACGCCCGGATCTCACGCCAGGGGCACGTCGTCGTCATCGAGGATCTCGGCTCCACCAACGGCACTTACCTGAACGATCAACCGCTCACGGGCCCCCAACCGCTTCACGACGGCGACCAGATCCGGATCGGCGACAGCCAGTTCTCATACCTTCAGTGATGTAAATGCTTCGAGCCGCGGATTGGATACCACTGACGCACACCGGCCTCCAGCGCCGCGAGAACGAGGATTCGGTGCTGGCCTCCCCACCCGTGTTCGTCGTCGCGGACGGGATGGGCGGCGCCCAGGCGGGTGAGGTCGCCTCGCGCATCGCCGTCGACGCCTTCGCCGAGGGACTGCCCGAGGACGGGAGCCCCGAGGAACGCCTGACCGCGGTGGCGCTCACCGCCAACCGACGGATCTACGACCTCTCTCAGACCGAGAGCGAACGCGCAGGCATGGGCACGACGCTGACCGCGGCCTATCTGGGCGAGGCCGACCTCTCGATCGCCCACGTCGGGGATAGCCGCGCGTATCTCTTCCGCGACGGCGAGCTGACCCGCTTGACCCAGGATCACTCGCTGATGGCCGAGCTCATCCGTCGCGGGAAGCTCACCGAGGAGGAGGCGGCCGATCATCCCCAGCGCTCGATCATCACGCGCGCACTCGGACCCGAGCCCGAGGTGACCGTCGACACGTGGACCTACCCGGTGAGGGCGGGCGACGTCATCCTCCTGTGCAGCGATGGGCTGACCTCGATGGTCTCCGAGGCGCAGGTGGCCGAGATCCTGCGCACCTCCGGCGAGCTCGATCGCGCCGCCCAGGCGCTGATCGACGAGGCGAACCGGGCCGGCGGGAGAGACAACATCACGGTGATTCTCTTCCGCCTCGAAGAGGTGGGCAGCGTCCTCGGCACCGACCAGCCGACGGTGGTGGCCGCGCCTCGGTTCCCCGCTCTGGGACCGACGGCGAACATCGCGGGCGTCGCGGTCGCCCCGCCGCCCCGCGTCGCTCGCCCCGCACCCGTGGCGCGCTCCCCGCGCCCGCCTACCGATACCGCGGCCCCGCAGGGTCGCCGCGGCCGGCGCTACAGCAAACCGGTGGCCGCCCTGCTCGCGGTCCTCATCGTGCTCTTCCTGTTCGGGGGCGGGGGCTGGCTGGCCACCCGCCAGATCTACTTCCTGGGCACCGATTCCCGGGGCTTCGTCACGATCTACCGAGGCTTGCCCTACAACTTCATCGCTGGGGTCCGCCTGTACGAGCCCTACTACGAGTCCGGCGTCCCGGTGTCGACCTTGCCCGCAGTCGAGCGCAGCCGGATCCTCAACCACAGCCTGCGCTCGCAGGGCGACGCGCAGAAGCTGGTCAACGACCTCGAGCTGGGAAAGGTGCAGCCGTGACCGCGGACTGCAGTCCACATGGACGCATCCGAGCGGACAACGTACGTGGGGACTGCGTCCGAGCAAGGCCCTTTCCGTGAGCGCGCGCAACCGCGAGCTCGTGGGGCTGATTCCGGCCTCCCTGCTCGTCACTGCCGGGTTCGCGGGGGTGTTCATCCAGCGCTCGAACGCGCTCTCGAACGTCTCGCTGACCTACGGGGCGATCTTCCTCGGCCTGTGCCTGGTCGGCCACCTGGTGATCCGGGCTACCTTGCCGTACGCCGACCCGCACATGTTCCCCTTGGTCGCGCTCTTGGCGAGCTTCGGGATCGTGATGATCTACCGGATCGATTCGACGGCCGCGCGCCAGCAGGCACAGTGGTTCGTGCTCGGCCTGATCCTCTTCGCGGCGACGATCATCGCCTTCCGCGACTACCGCAAGCTCGAGCGCTACCGCTACACGATCGCGGTGATGTCGCTCGTCTTGCTGGTCCTCCCGCGCGTTCCCGGCATTGGCTATCAGGTCAACGGTGCCTATCTCGGCATCCACATCCCGGGCGTGTTCGTCTTCCAGCCCACCGAGTTCGCGAAGCTCGGCTTCGTCGTCTTCCTCGCCAGCTACCTGCGCGACACCCGTCAGGTGCTCGTGCTCGGCGCCCACCGGATCCTTGGCGTGACCATCCCGCCGCTCAAGCATTTCGGGCCTGTGCTCGTGATCTGGGGCCTGGCCATGCTCATCCTCATCCTCTTGCACGACGTCGGCTCGTCGTTGATGTTCTACGGCGCGCTGCTCTCGACCCTCTACGTGGCCACCAGTCGCGTGTCCTTCGTCGTCGTCGGATTGGTCGCCTTCGGGCTCGGGGCGTGGTACATCGGCGCCCACGTCCCCCACATCAACGCGCGGGTGCAGGAGTGGCTGCACCCGCTGAGCCCGCTCCTCTACACCGGCAAGGCCCCCGGAGGCGCTAGCAGCTACCAACTCGCCAACTCGCTGTTCGCGCAGGCCGCCGGCGGGATGTTCGGCCAGGGCTTCGGCCAGGCCACCCTGACCATCCCCGGCACGCACGCTTACCTACTCCCGGCCCCGACGACGGACATGATCTATGCGGTGATCACTGACGAGCTCGGCCTGTTCGGCGGCGCCGCTGTCCTCATCGCCTACCTGATGCTCATCGCCCGCGGCTTCAAGACCGCGGTCCTCGCCCGGGACTCGTTCTCCACCCTGCTGGCGGCGGGCCTGAGCTCCGTCCTCGCCCTGCAGGTCTTCGTCATCGTCGGCGGGGTAACCCGGGCGATCCCGCTGACCGGGGTGACGCTGCCCTTCATCTCCTACGGCGGGTCGTCGATCATCGCCAACCTCGTCCTCCTGGCGCTGCTCCTGCTCGTCTCCGATCGCGCGAGGAGACCGGCGCCGGCATGAATACCCCCATCGCCCGCGTCTTCGGCCTGGTGATCGTCCTCTTCGGCCTGCTCCTCTTCTTCACCTCGCGCTGGACCGTGTTCGAAGCGAAGTCGCTGGACAACAACCCACTCAATGCGCGTACGGTCATCGACCAGGAGAAGATCGACAGCGGAAAGATCCTCGCCGCCGACGGCACGGTGCTGGCCAAGTCGGTCCCCGGGCCAGACCACACCTTCTCGCGCACGTACCCGACGGGCTCTCTGTTCTCGCAGGCCGTGGGCTACTCGTACGTCAAGACCGGCCAGGACGCCGGGCTCGAGCTCTCAGACGGCGACTACCTGCGCGGGGTGCAAACCGGCATCAACGCCATCATCGGCCAGCTCGGCGGCGGAACCCAGGTCGGCGACAACGTCGACACGACGCTCGACCCCAAGGCCCAGCGCCTCGCCTACCAGTTGCTGGCCCGTCGCGCCGGCTCGGTCGTGGCCCTCGACCCGAGCACCGGCGCGATCAAGGTCATGGCCTCGCTGCCCAGCTACGACGACAACCATCTCAATCCGTGCGTCGCGCCCACCTGCAGCCAGTTCAACGAGGCCACCCAGGCCCACGACGTGCCCGGCTCGACCTTCAAGATCGTCACCACCGTGGCCGGGATCGACAGCGGCAAGTTCACCCCGACCTCGGTCCTCGACGGGAAGTCGCCGCTCATCGTCTCGGGCGTTCCGCTCGCCAACGACGGCAACACGAGCTGGGGGCCGCAGACCCTGACGGTGGCCCTCACCAATTCGATCAACACGATCTTCGCGCAAGTCGCGCAGCAGGTCGGCCGCCCGACCATGACCGAGTACATGAAGCGCTTCGGCTTCTACTCCAAGCCGCCGATCGACCTCCCGCCGAGCGAGCTGGCCGCGAGCCGGCCGTACTCTACCGCCACCGGCCGCGCGTTTTCCCCCGGGAGCCCTAACGAGGACATCGGGCGGATCGGGATAGGGCAGGGCGGCGTGCTCGTCACCCCGCTGCAGATGGCGACGGTGGCCGCGGCGGTAGCCAACGGCGGGAAGCTTATGGCGCCCCATTTCACAGATCGCGTCGTCAACCCGGACGGCCAGACCGTCCTGCAGATCAAGCCGACGCTCTACAGCCAGGTGATGAAGCCCTCGACCGCCCAGCAGGTCGCGCAGATGATGCGCAACGTGGTCGAGGAGGGCACCGGTCAGGCCGCCAACCTCGGTGGGCTCACCGTTGCCGGCAAGACGGGAACCGCCTCGATCGGCGCGACGGGGTCGAACCTCACCGAGCCCTGGTTCATCGGCTTCGCGCCGGTCCAGAATCCGAGGATCGCCGTCGCCGTCACCATCGACAGGACGCAGGGCCAATTCGGCGGCCAGGTCGCCGCCCCGATCGCCGCCGCCGTGATGAAGCTCATCCTCTCCGAGCAAAATGGCTGAGCTCGAACCCGGCACCATCGTCGACGGTCGCTACCGGGTGATCTCGCGCCTGGGCTCGGGGGGCATGGCCGACGTCTTCTGCGCAGAGGATCAGCAGCTCGGACGCAAGGTCGCGCTCAAGCTCCTCCACCGCCGCTTCGCCGAGGACCCGGGGTTCGTCGAGCGCTTCCGCCGTGAGGCTCAGGCCGCCGCCGGGCTCCAGCACCCCAATGTCGTCAGCGTGTACGACCGCGGGTCCCACGACGACACCTATTACATCGTGATGGAGTGCCTGCCCGGGCGCACCCTCAAGCAGCTGATCCGCGACGAGGCGCCGCTCGATTCCGTCCGCGCCATCGACATCACGATTCAGATTCTCAAGGCGGCGCGCTTCGCCCACCGCCGGGGCGTCATCCACCGCGACCTCAAGCCCCACAATGTCATGGTCGAGGACGACTCCGACCACATCAAGGTCACCGATTTCGGCATCGCCCGCGCCGGCGCCTCCGACATGACCGAGACCGGTTCGATCATGGGCACCGCTCAGTATCTATCGCCTGAGCAGGCGCAGGGCCACGCGGTGAGCGCGAGCTCCGACCTCTACTCGGTCGGGGTGGTGCTCTACGAGCTGCTCACGGGCCGGGTCCCCTTCGACGCCGAATCGGCGGTCACCATCGCCCTCAAGCACGTCTCCGAGGCCCCCGAGCCGCCGAGCAAGATCAACCCGAACGTCACGCCCGAGCTCGAGCAGATCGTCCTCTGGGCGCTCAACAAGGACCCCGTCCATCGCCCCGCCGACGACGAGCAGTTGATCACGGCCCTTGAGCAGGCCAAACAGGTGATCGTCTCAGGCACCCGCGGGCAGCGGACGGCGTCGTTCGCGGCGGTAGGCGGCGTGGGCGGCTCCCCAATCGTGCCCCCGCCGCTCCCCCCACGCTCCCCCCCGCCGGAGGTCGGTCCCGCGGCCCTCGTCGAAGCCCCGGCCGCCGAGGTGCCCCCGCCCCAGGCCACCGATCCCGAGCGGCGAGCTCGCACGGGCGGCGGGAGCACCCCCTGGCTCTGGGTCCTGCTCGTGGCGCTGCTCATCGGCGGTGGCGTCGCCGCCTATCTGCTCACCCGTCCCAAGCAGGTCCGGGTGCCGCTCGCCGTAGGCTTTCAGCAGAACGTAGCCACGACGAAGATCAACGACGCCGGGCTCACGCCGAGCTTTGTCCCCGAGCCCAACTCCGCCGCGTCCGGGATGGTGGTATCGCAGAATCCGCTCGCTGGCCAGACGGTCGACAAGGGCTCGACGGTCCGGCTCGTGGTCTCGAGCGGACCCGGCAATGCCCCGGTGCCGTCGGTCGTGGGCAAGACCAAGCAGGCGGCCGAGCGGGCGATCGCCAAGCAGGGCCTGAAGGTCGGAAGCGTCGAGACGAAGTACTCCGCGAGCGTGCCGGTCGGCGACGCCGTGAGCACGGATCCGGCTGCGGGCGCGTCGGAACCCGTCGGGTATCCGGTGACGCTATTCGTCTCCCTCGGGCCGGCGCCGGTCAATGTCCCCGATGTGACGGGCCAGACCGCGTCGAACGCCCGGAACACGCTCACCGGGCTCGGCCTGAAGGTGACGACGACCACGCAGCCGTCGAGTACCCAGACGCCGGGCACAGTGCTCAGCCAGAGCAGAACCGGATCCTCGCCCCCGGGGTCGACGGTCAACCTCGTCATCGCGCAGGCGCCGCCCATGGTCAAGGTCCCGACGGTGACCGGAGACACCCCGGCCGCCGCTACCAAGGCGCTCAAGGCGGCGGGCTTCGCCGTCACGCAGAAGACGACCAAGGTGACCGACCCGACGCAGGACAAGACCGTGGTCTCCGAGACGCCGGCGGCCGGCAGCCAGGCGAAACAGGGTTCCACGGTCACGATCGTCGTCGGCAAGTACACGACGACCACGGGCACGACCAGCACCCCGACGAGCACGACCACCACCCCCACGAGCACCACGACGACGCCATGACGCCGCTGCGCGTGGCGGTCCTCGCCGGGGGCCGCTCGTCCGAGCACAAGGTCTCGCTCGCCTCGGCGGCCTCGGTCCACGCCGGCCTGAAGCGCGCCGGTCACATCCCCGTGACGATCGAGATCGGGCGCGATGGCGTGTGGCGCGAGGGCGGTCGAGAGGTCGTCCTCGAGCCGGGTGGGGGATTTGAAGGCGCTGAGGTCGTGTTTCCGGTGCTGCACGGGCCGTTCGGCGAGGACGGGACGGTGCAGGGCCTGCTCGAGTGCCTCGACGTGCCCTACGTGGGGGCCGGGGTGCTCGCGTCGGCGTTGTCCATGGACAAGATGATGTTCAAGGATCTGATGGCGAACGCGGGCGTGGCCCAGGTCGAGTACCGCGGCGTGGGTGCTGAGGCGTTCCGGTCCGAGCCGGAAGCCGTCGTCGCCTGCCTCGGCGGGCTCGGCCTGCCCGTTTTCGTCAAACCGGCGCGACTCGGATCCTCGGTCGGGATCGTCCGCGTCGCCGACTCGGGTCAACTCGGGAGCGCTCTCCTCACTGCCTTCGAGCACGACCCCCTCGCCATCGTCGAGGCGGCCTCGACTGGGCTCGAGGTCGAGTGCTCGGTGCTCGGCAACTCCGACCCGGTCGCTTCGCAACCCGGCGAGGTTCTGCTCGCCGCCGGCGAAGCGGGCTGGTACGACTACGAGGCGAAGTACTCGCCGGGAGGGATGGAGCTGATCGTTCCGGCACGCCTTCCCGCCCACGTGCGGGAGCGGATACGCGAGCTCGCGGTCGAGACCTTCATGCGCGTCGGCTGCTCTGGCCTGGCCCGCGTCGACTTCTTCGTCGAAGGCGAGAGGGTGCTCGTCAACGAGCTCAACACGATGCCTGGGTTCACCGAGACCAGCGTCTACGCGAGGCTGTTCGAGGCGAGCGGGATTCCCTATCCCGAGCTCCTCGATCGCCTCGTCGCCCTCGCGCTCGAGCGGCGCGCGGAGATGTCGCGGTACCGGCGCTGAGAGCTACTTGAAGAGCCCGAGCTTGAGCCCCACGTGGTCCCCGCCGGGCGGGAGCTTGGTGATCCACACGAGCCAGTAGCGGTGGGGGACGCCGCCCGTGCTCAGGGCGACGGTCTGGTTGTTGTGGATGTTGTTCTGGCTCCCCACCTGCACCCAGTTCCCAGGCCACGCCGTCGGCGACGGGGTGGAGTCGCTGGCGTAGAACTGCGCGTTGAAGCCCGGCGTGCTGGTGAGGATGAGGATGTCCTTCACCGGCGTCTTCGGGGCCGCGTCGACGTAGATCCCGATGCCTGACTCGAGGAGGACGTGGTCGTAGTAGGTGACCGTGGTCCACTCGTCGGCGGGGTTGTTGTCGATCGCGTAGCCGGCCTCGTTCGGGTTCTGCGGCGAGGTGCCGAGCGGATTGAAGGCGTGGGCGCAGGTATCGCAGAGCGAGACCTGGGTCTGCGCTGCCGCCGCGGGCGGGCTCTGCGCGAGCTGACCGGTCCCGTGGTGCGCGCGGGTTGCGAGCCAGATCGCGCCGGCTGCCAC
>JALYZL010000413.1 GCA_030948875.1 Actinomycetota bacterium | reverse complement strand
CCCACGGCCGGCGCGGGGTCGGCACCCGGGGCAGGGGCGGGGACGAGCTCGGACTCGGGGAGCGGTGGCGCTGGGAGCGCTGGCGGCCCCGGGAGCGCCGGGACCGCCGGGTCCGCCGGGACCGCCGGGACCGCTGGTACCGGCAGCGTGCCTGCGGCCGGGGTGCCGGCCGGTGGTGTGACGGTCAGCTCCGGACAGTCGGGCGCGCCGCCGAGCGTGGGGGTGACCGTGGGCGGTAGCAGCGCCGCAAGCGCGGGTGGAACCCCCGCCGGAGGGGTCGCCGTGAGCGTGGGCGGAGCCGGCGGCGTCGGTGTGACGGTGGGTGGCAGTGGATCCCCGGGCGTGGCGGTGACGGTCGGCGGTGGGTCGAGCGGCCTCCCGCCGGTCGGGATCAGCGTGCCGTAAGGCTCGGACGCCGTGCTCGAAGGTGCGGTCCAGTGCCCCACGCCCGCCCGCCCTGAGACAATCCCCTCGTGGATCTCGGTCTGAACGAACGTGCGTGCATCGTCACCGGCGCCTCGCGCGGGATCGGGAGGGCGACGGCGGCCGCGCTGGCGGGGGAGGGGGCTTCGGTCCTCCTCGTTGCTCGTGGCGCCGACGGCCTCGAGGAGGCGGCGGCGGCGTGCCGGGAGGCTGGCTCAGGGGCGCATGCGGTCGAGACGCTCGCGATCGACATCACCGGGGCCGACGCCGGCGAGCTCGTGGCCGGGGCCTGCCGCGAGCGCTGGGGACGGATCGATGTGCTCGTCAACAACGCGGGCACGAGCACGGCCCGCCCGCTCGAGGAGCTGACCGATGACGACTGGCAGGAGCAGTGGGAGCTCAGCGTGATGGCCCCGATGCGACTGATGCGCGCCGTCGCTCCGGTGATGGCGGAGGCGGGCTGGGGCCGCGTGGTAAACGTGTGCTCGTCGTCGGGCAAGCGTCCGGGGCAGCGAAACGTGGCCTATTCGGTGGGGAAGGCGGCGGAGCTCTCGCTCTCGCGCGCCTTCGCGGACGCCTACGCCAAGCGCGGGGTGCGCGTCAACGCGGTCACGCCGGGGCCGGTGACCACCGAGCTGTGGATGGCGCCCGGTGGGCTCGCCGACCAGGTCGCCGCCGCCCGGGGCACCACGCGCGAGGAGGTTCTCGAGTCGACCGCTGCCGGGGTCCCGGTCGGGCGGCTCGGGTCGCCCGAGGAGATCGCCAACGCGATCGTCTTCCTGTCCTCGGAGGCGGCGTCGAATGTCACCGGCGCGGCCTGGTCCGTCGACGGCGGCCTCGTCGCCGTCATCATCTAGCCCGATGTCCATCAGCACCGACGCCATCGGCAAGGTCTATCCCCCGCTCGTCTACGCGGTGGGACGCGAGAAGATCCGGGAGTTCGCGGCCGCGGTGGGGGAGACCAACCCGCTGCACTCAGACGTAGACGCCGCTCGCGCCGCCGGCTACGACGACGTGATCGCGCCGCCGATGTTCGCCGTCGTGTACGCGGGAGCGTCGCTCACCCCCGCGCTCTTCGACCCCGAGGTGGGCATCATCTTCGCGATGATGGTCCACGGCCGCCAGGAGTTTCGCTGGGGCCGAGTGGTCGTCGCCGGCGACGAGATCACCACCACGACGACGGTCAAGGACATTTCCGATCGTCGCGGGCTCGGCTTCTACGTGTTCGAGACCGTGTCGATGGATGGCGATGGCGACACGGTGTGCACCGGGGTGTGGACCCACATCGTCAGGGGGAGCGAATGACCTTGGAGCCAGACGAGCGCATCGAGCTCGAGGTCACGCCCGACCGCTACACGACCGTCCGCTACGCGGGCGCCTCGGGGGACTTCAACCCGATCCACATCGACGAGGAGTTCGCCCGCGAGGTTGGCCTTCCCGGCCGCATCCTCCACGGCCTGTGGATCATGGCCCAGGTCGCGCGCGCCCACACCGAGGCGGCGGGCGGACCGGAGCACCTCAAGCGCCTCTCGGTCCAGTTCCGCGGCATAGGACGGATGGAGGAGAAGATCACCATCGCGGGCGCGGTCCGCGAGGTCTCCGACGGCGTCGCCGTGGTGAGCTCGAACGCCGAGCAGGCCGGGAGCCGGATCATCCGGGGGGCTGTGGTGGAACTGGCGACGGAGACGCCCGGTTCGACTGTGGAAGCGGATGGCGCCACTTCCACCATTGAGAGTTCGCCTGGCGGCGAACTCCCGGGTGCTGGTGACCCGGCCGACGGTCGAGACGACTGAGGGCCGACTTCGCCCGACGCCCCTCAGAACTCCTCTCACCCCGACCTACAATCTCCCTCAGTGCTATCAGAGCGCCAAGAACTCGTATTGCGCATGGTCGTCCAGGAGTACCTCGCCGACGGCGCGCCCGTGGCCTCGAAGGTGCTTGCCGCCGGGGTGGAATGGGGCCCGTCGACGATCCGGCACGAGCTCGCGAGCCTCGAGGAGCTTGGGCTCCTCGCGCATCCGCACACCTCGGCAGGCCGGGTGCCGACCCAGGCCGGCTACCGCTACTTCGTCGACAAGCTCCTGCCCGATGACGACGCCAGCCCGCCGCTGGCGCTGACGCTGGTCCGGCGCGAGATCGACGAGGCGATGCGGGTCACCACCGAGACCCTCTCGCAGGTCAACAACCTCCTGGCCATCGTCACCGCGCCGCCGATCGAGACCTCGACGATCCGTCATATTGAGGTGCTGGTCCTGCAGCCGCAGGTGGAGATGGTCGTGGTCATCACCTCTACCGGGGGCGTGAGCAAGCGCCTGTTCACGTTCGGGCGAGCGGTCGATGTGGGTCTCGCCGACTGGGCCGCCAGCTACCTGAACGAGCGGCTCGTCGGCCTCGGTCTCGGAGCGAGGATTCTCCATCAGCGCCTGCACGACCCGTCGCTCAGCAACACCGAGGCGGCGTTCCTCGATGACCTTGCTCCCGCCTTTGTCGAGCTCGAGGAGGCTCCGCAGGAGACGCTCTACGTCGACGGCACCTCGCGCCTCGTGCGCGGCGAGCGTTTCGGCGACGTCTCGCAGATCAACGAGGTCATGGACATGCTCGAGCGCCGCGTCTCGCTCCTTGGGGTGCTCCGCCAGGCGCTCTCCGGGCGCGACGTCCTCGTCCGGATCGGGAGCGAGAACGAGACGCCGGCCCTGCAGTCGCTCGCGCTCGTGGCCGCCAGCTACGGCCTGCCGCAGCGCAGGCTCGGGGCGGTCTCGGTGATCGGGCCCCTGCGAATGGACTACGGGCGCGCGATCCGCTCCGTGCGCGAGGCCGCCACGCAGCTCTCACGCTTCGTCGTCGAGATCTACGACGAGCGCTGACGCCCATGCCACGCGACTACTACGAAGTCCTTGGGGTCGGGCGAAGCGCCGATGAGGCCGAGATCAAGAAGGCCTTCCGCCGGCTCGCGCGCGAGCTCCACCCCGACGTCAACAGCCACGACCCCGACGCCGAGGAGAAGTTCAAGGAGGCGGCGGAAGCCTACGAGGTTCTCTCGGACTCCGAGCGGCGCGCGACCTACGATCGCTACGGCCACGATGGACTGCGCAGCGGCGGCTATTCGCCCAACTTCGACTCCTTCGGTTCGGTCGCCGACATCTTCGACGCCTTCTTCGGCGGCGGCAGCACGTTCGGAGGCTTCGGGGGTGGCGGGCGCCCAGGCGGCCCCGCGCACGGCGGCGACATAGCCGTGGCGGCCGAGATCGACCTGGCGGAGGCGGTGAGCGGCGCCTCGGTCGAGGTTGCCTACGAGGCCATCGAGCTCTGCGAGCACTGCAACGGCAACGGCGCCGAGCCCGGCACTCCGATCGAGACGTGCGACCGGTGCGGCGGCGCGGGTCAGTTGCGGGCGGTCAGTCAGACGCCCTTCGGGCAGGTCGTGCGGGCGATGGCGTGCGACAAGTGCCACGGCGACGGCCGCATCGCCAAGGATCCGTGCCACGTCTGCCGGGGCCGGGGTCGCAACGTCAAGCGCACCAAGCTCACCGTCGAGGTCCCGGCGGGGATCGCCGACGGTCAGCGGATCCGGCTCGGGGGCCGCGGCCACGCCGGAGAGCGCGGCGGGCCGGCCGGGGACCTGTATGTGCTCGTCCACGTCCGCGAGGACAGCCGCTTCCTGCGCGACGGCGATGACCTGGTCACCGCGGTCGACGTCGCCGCCCCGCTGGCGGCGCTGGGCGCGACGGTGCAGGTGCCGACGGTGGAGGGCTCCGTCGAGCTCGAGATCCCCGCCGGCATCCAGCCTCACGAAACGCTGACCATCCGCGGCCAGGGCATGCCCGCGCTGCGCGGCCGCCACCGCGGGGACCTGCGCGTGGTCGTCAACGTCGTCATCCCGCGCCGGCTCAAGCGCGAGCAGCGCGAGCTCCTGCAGCAGCTCGCCGACACGATGACGGACGAGAACCTGCGGACCGACGAAGGCGTGTTCGGAAAGCTCAAGCGCGCGTTCGGCGCATAGCTCGGGCCCGGGGTGCTGCGCCTGGCGATCCGGGTGCGCCGAGAAGACGCCGAGCTGGTGCTCGCCGAGCTCCTCGAGCTGGCGCCCGGCGGGGTCGAGGAGGTCGAGCTCGGCGACGCGATCGAATACGCCGTCTACGGCGCTCCCGGAGAGCTGCCGGCGCTCCCGGACTTGCGGGCCGCAGCCGGCGCCGCGCTCGTCGAAGTGAGCACGAGCGAGATCGACGACGACTGGGCCGAGCGCTGGCGCGAGTTCCACAAGCCGCTCGTGCTCGACGGGGTGCTGACCGTGCGCCCGCCCTGGGAGCCGCCGGTCACGACCCCGATCGACGTGATCATCGACCCCGGCCAGGCCTTCGGCACGGGCGCGCACGCGAGCACCCGGCTGTGTCTGGAGCTCATGCTCGACCTCGCCCGCGGCGACGCGGGCCCCGGCGGAGCGCTCCTCGACCTGGGCTGCGGGTCGGGCGTGCTCGGGATCGTCGCCGCCCGCCTGGGGTGGGCGCCGGTGGTAGCGGTCGATCACGACGCCGCGAGCGTGCAAGCGGCGCAGGCTAATGCGGTGGTGAACGGCGTCTCGCTCGATGTCCGCCGGCTCGACCTGCGGACGGACCGGCTGCCGGTGGCGCCGACGGTCGCCGCGAATCTCCTCTCTCCGCTGCTCATCGCCGGCGCGCCGCGGATCGCCGCGGTGCAGCCCAGGCAGGTGATCGCGAGCGGGATTCTCGTGCCCGAGGCCGACGCCGTCGCGGAAGCCTTTGCCGCTCACGGCCTAACCGTGGGGGCGCACCGCACGCGCGGGGAGTGGACGGCGCTCCTGCTCGACCGAGCGGCGGCCTGAAAATCGGTCCGCAACGCGTGGACAAGGCCCGGTCGCCGAATCCTGGACACCTGGACGATGTGGGCCTGAGCGCGATCGATCATCCTGCACCGAGACGATGTGACACCGGGCCTCGAAGGAGGTGAGACCTGATGAACCCGCTCGCGATAGGCGTTTCCCTCGGTGGCTTATTCCTCGATCTGGTGGCGCCACGGCCCAAGCCCCGGGCTGGCTTAGCGTACGAGTCCCTCCGCTCGGCGCAAGCTGTCCCGAGGACACCGTGGCATGGCCACGAGTTCGAGGGGTACTTGGGAGCGCCCATCGCGAGCGGCTCGTCTCTCTCGGCCCGCGTCGCTTCGCGCGATTAGGGTGCGACCCAGCCGGGCGTCAGCCCTGCTGGGAAACCACCCTGCTGGGAAACCACTAGGTGCGGCGATCGGCGCACGGCTACTCTGGTAGCCGTGCGCTTTGCGGTTAAGTTCCTCGGGTGCAAGGTGTCCCAGGCCGACGCCATGCTTGCCCGCCGGGCGCTGCTCGACGGCGGCCACGTCGAGGTCGCGGAGGACAGCGCCGACGTCCACGTGATCAACACCTGCTGCATCACCAGCGCAGCCGAGGCGAAGTCGCGCCAGTCGGTCCGGCGCTCGCTGAAGGAGGGCCCCCGCGAGGTGTACGTGTCGGGCTGTGCGGTGAACTTGAGCGCGCGCTCGTTCGCCGAGATCGACTCACGGGTCAGGCCCTTCGTGGGCGTTGCCGATGATGTGGCGCGGGCGATTCAGCACGCGTCCGGGTCGGGCGCGTCCGGCGCCTGCGCCGACGTCGAGCACGACCTCGGGGACCTTCGGTCCCTTGGGAGATCGCGGGGAGGCTTCGCCTCCCTTGGCGGCGAACGTCCCGGGGCGCGGCCGCGGCGGGCGGAGGCGCGCACCCGCGGCTTCCTCAAGGTTCAGGATGGCTGCGATTGTCACTGCGCCTACTGCATCATCCCCACCGTCCGCGGGGCTGCCCGATCACGGCCGGCGAGCGCGGTGCTCGGCGAGGCGAGGCGCCGGGTGGCGAACGGCCAGCCCGAGCTCGTGATCACGGGCATCAGCGTGGGGGACTACCGCGATCCCGACCGCGGTCTCGAGCTCGGCGAACTGATGATGGAGGTGGCCGGCGTCCCCGGGGTGGAGCGGGTGCGTCTCTCGAGCGTCGAGGTCATCCACGTCAAGGACTCGCTGCTCGAGGCCCTGGCCCGCGAGCCGAAGGTATGCCCGCACCTGCACGTGCCGCTGCAGTCGGGCGACGACGGCGTGCTCGAGGCGATGGGTCGTCACTACACCTCCGCCGAGTATCTGCGGGCGATCGAGACGCTGCAGGCGGTGGTACCGGAGGTGAACGTCACCACCGATGTGATCGTGGGCTTCCCCACCGAGGACGACGCCGCGTTCGAGCGCACGCTCGACATCCTCGACGCCGGCGGGATCAGCCGAGTCCACACGTTTCCCTACTCGCCGCGGCCCGGTACCGTCGCCGAGGCGCTCGGCGACCGGGTCTCGCCTGAGGAGAAGAAGCGCCGCTCGCGAGAGCTCAGAGGTCGCTCCGAGGTTCGCTCGCGCCGTCACCGCGCGGCCAAGCTCGGGCGCCGCGAGCGCGTGCTCGTGGACAAGGTCGCCGACACCCAGGTCTCGGGTTACACGGCTGACTACACCCGCTGCTACCTCCCGCCCGGGGCGGCCGCGGCGGGGGAGCTGGTGGAGGTCCGGTGCGAGGAGCTCCACGCCGAGGGGATCCGGTGCCGGGCGGCGTGATGGAAACGTCCTCGGGCGGCGTATCCTTGAGGTAAGTCATGACCGTCATCGATCAGGTCCGTACCGATATCACCAGCGCGATGAAAGCCGGCGAGAAGACGCGCGTCGGCGCGTTGCGCATGGTGCTGTCCGAGCTTCAGAAGGCAGCCAAGGAGGGCGGCTCGGACGAGATCGCCGTGCTCCGTCGCGAGCGTAAGCGGCGAATCGAAGCGGCCGAGCAGTTCCGCCACGGCGGCCGACCCGAGCTCGCCGAGCAGGAGGAGTCCGAGGCGGAGCTCATCGACGGCTACCTGCCGGCCGAGCTGCCCGATCCCGAGCTCGACGCGCTGGTCAGCGCGGCGATCGAAGAGACGGGGGCGAGCGACCCCAAGGACATGGGTCAGGTGATGAAGGCTGTGATGGCGAAAGTCGACGGCCGCGCGGACGGCAGGCGCGTCTCCGGGCGCGTCCGGGAGGTGTTAGGCGGCTCGCGTGCGTAGCAGAATCGAGCTCGATAACGCAATCGCGGCAGAGCTCGCCGGAAGCGAGGATGCTGTGCTTCGGGCGCTCGAAGGGCACCTCGAATGTGCCATCTACCTGCGCGGCAATGTCCTCACCCTCGAAGGTGACGACGCCGCCGTGGAAGCCGCCTCCGCCGTCGTCCGAGAGCTCTCCGAGCTGATCGTCCAGGGCCACGAGATCGCCCCGGGGACGATCGAGGCGGTGACCCAGGCACTCGACCAGCACGAGTCCCCGGCCAACATCCTCGAGGACGTGGTGTGGCGCCACCGGACCACCAAGGTGGCGCCCAAGACGATCAACCAGAAGCACTACGTCGACTCGATCAGGAACAACACGATCACCTTCGGGATCGGACCGGCGGGCACGGGCAAGACCTTCCTCGCGGTAGCGCTCGCCGCCGCCGCCGTGAGTCGCCGTGAGGTCAACCGCATCATCCTCACACGTCCCGCCGTCGAGGCCGGTGAGCGGCTGGGATTCCTCCCCGGCGACCTGATGGCGAAGGTGGACCCCTACCTGCGCCCACTTTTCGACGCGCTCCACGACATGCTCGAGCCCGAGCGGGTGTCTCAGCACCTCGAGCGTGGGGTGATCGAGGTGGCGCCGCTGGCCTTTATGCGGGGTAGGGCGCAGCCACTGTCGAGCGGCGTGCTGACTCCGTCGGGGTTCCGCCCGATCGGGAGCCTGCGCATCGGCGATCTGGTGACTGGGTCGAACGGCCATCCGACGGCGGTTCTCGGCGTCTATCCCCAGGGTCGCAAGCCCGTCTTCCGCCTGCGAACTCAAGACGGCGCCTCGACGCTCTGCTGTGCTGAGCATCTCTGGCACGTGTTCACTCCGGAGGATCTCCGCCGGCGCAAGCCTGGTCGAGTCGTCGAGACGCAGGAGATGCTGGGCCGCCTGCGCCGGGCCCACCAGCATCGGTTTGCCCTTCCCATCCTCTCCGCGCCCGCCGAGTTCCCGGAAGGGGACGTTCCCCTCGATCCCTACGCGCTCGGTCTCCTGCTCGGGGATGGGTGTCTGACGACCACGGCGACGCCCGCCTTCGCCACCGCGGATCCTGAGCTGGCGATGGCCCTCGAGGCGTCGCTCGACGGGATCGAGCTCAAGCCCAAGGGGGCCGTCGATTACGTGCTCCGTCACGTCGAAGGTCACCGTGGCGGGGTGATCGTCACCAATCCGGTGACGACCGCGCTGCGTGAGCTCGGGCTGGCCGGGACGAGGTCGCACACCAAGTTCGTGCCCGAGGCTTACCTGCACAACTCGGCCGCGGTCCGGGTCGCGCTGCTCCAGGGGCTGCTGGACAGCGACGGCGGGCCGGTCACCGGGGAGTCGGCATCCGTGCCGACTCCCTTAGCTCGCCGGACCTGCCGGATCCAGTACACCACCTGCTCGGAGCAGTTGTGCGACGACGTCGCGTACCTCGTCCGCTCGCTCGGAGGCATCGCGTACTCGCGCAAGCGCGCAGCTCTCGGGCGGAAGCCTGGACTGGCACGCGGGCGTCCGGTCGCGCACCGGCACGATGCCTTCGTCATGGACGTTCGCCTGCCGGCTGGCGCCGAACCGTTCCGCCTGCGGCGCAAGCAGGATCTCTACGACCGCTCAGGGGGCGGACGGCCGATGCGCTTCGTGGACGCGATCGAGCCCGTCGGAGAGATGGAGACGGTGTGTATCCAGGTCGCGGCCGCTGATTCGCTCTATGTCACCGACGACTACCTGGTCACGCACAACACCCTGAACGACAGTTTCATCATTCTCGACGAGGCCCAGAACACGAGCCCCGAGCAGATGAAGATGTTCCTCACCCGCCTCGGCTTCAACTCGCGCATGGTGGTGACGGGGGACATCACCCAGATCGACCTGCCGCGCGAGCAGGACTCCGGGCTCGTGGTGATCAGCGAGATCCTCGAGGACGTCGAGGGCATCGACTTCGTCCGCTTCGGCGAAGAGGACGTGGTCCGGCACAAGCTCGTGCGGCGGATCGTCGCCGCTTACACCGAGCACGCGCAGCGCTCCGCGCCTGAGCTCAGGCCTCGCAAGCGGGCGTGACGCTCGAGATCGAGGTCATCGGCGTCGACTCCGGGCGCCACGACGGCCTCACCGCAAACGAGGTCGAGCAACTGTGTGCGCTCGCGCTCGCCTCCGCCGGGATCGAGGACGGCCATGTCGCGGTGGAGCTCGTCGACGAGGCGCGCATCCGCGAGCTGGGCCGCGAGCACCGCGGCCTCGACAAGGCGACCGACGTGCTCTCCTTCCCGGTCGATGAGGACGCCGTACCCGCCGGCCCCCGGGAGCTCGGCGACGTCGTCATCTGCCCGTCCTACACGTCCGACCTACGCGAGGCCGTCATACACGGGGTGTTGCACCTGACCGGCATGGACCATGAGACCGATGCGGGAGAGATGCTTGCCCTGCAGGCGGAATTACTCAGTTGGGTCGGGAGCGGGCCGGCGTGAGTAGGGGGGATCGAGCCCGTGCGGGCCGCGGGCGCTAAGACTCGCTCGGGCTTCATCGCCCTCGCCGGGCGGCCCAACGTAGGCAAGTCGACGCTCACGAACGCCATCGTCGGGGCCAAGGTGGCGATCGTCTCCGACAAGCCGCAGACGACGCGCCGGGCGATCCGCGGCGTCGCGACGACGCCGGACTGGCAGCTCGTGCTGATCGATCTTCCGGGTGTTCAGCGCCCACGCGACGCGCTCACGGGACGGATGCAGCGGCGCGTGGAGCGGGAGCTCGAGGACGCCGACGGCTGCCTGCTCGTGGTCAACGCCGAGCAGGGCATCGGGCCTGGGGAC